>NZ_BAACAP010000252.1:0-197139 GCF_045865695.1 Scytonema hankhaensis NUACC26 | reverse complement strand
CATCAAAAGTGTAAATAATTTGCAATCCCGAAGCTGTCATTTGTGCCAACATCAACAAAAATATTGATGTCGCATCTAGTTGCAAATGTCCCCATTCATTATCGCCAACAACAATGTCACCAGTTGCCGTATTGTATTTAGCGTGTAAAGCATCTAATGGGGCTTGAGTGTGCTTAAATTTCTCGACTTTAGCACTTTGCCGCATCATGGCAAACAGCAGTCCCCGCATCAATTTAACAACACTGTGTTCTAACTCATAAGTTCTTCCCTTGCTTTCATCAACCTTGCGGTATGCTAGCGCCAAACCCCAAACTGCCAAAATGCTGTAAACGTTATCGCGTACCCAAGCATCAGTGTAGTCTCCATGGGCAGTTATTGCTGTACTCGCTGGTAGCAAACCAGTTATTGGGTTCTGACGGGCTAGGATAATTGTCTTGATTTGCTGATAATAGGAATCCAGGCGAGTTTGCAGTTGAGCATTTGTTTTCATACGTATCTTACCCAGGTTTTCGGAATAGCACCATTAGGCTGTGAAGTTAATTATGTCACGAAGGCACAAGGCAGAAGGCAAAGGGTAGAAGGAGGCGATTCGATTGACTACGGATGACTCCGTTTCACATACGTCTATTTGATTCATTAGTTTTCTACGATTGAGAAAAATATACTCCAAATTTAAGATTTTTTCAAATCTTTATCAGCAAGCAGCCGACTTTATCTTTATCTTTATACAGACTCTGCTATATATAGATCGGGACAAAATTATAAGTAAATACAATTTTTTGTAGAACAAAACAAAAAAGTAATGAGTCCATAAATCTCAAACAACAATTAATTATATAAAGGAGAAGTGAATATGTCTGTACGTTATAATCAAAATCAATCGCCACTTGTAAAAGTCGTCTATAGCCAAGTTAAAGTAAATGGTAAGCTCGAACTCATTCCACTAGAGCTATATACTGATGGTTCATTGAAACGTGCTGGAAATCAATGACTAGTAACTAGTGACCAGTGACCAGTGACCAGTGACCAGTTAAAGAATATTTAAACTGTTAAGTATTGAAGATAATTTTATTTTCCTCCTCGCGCATTCCCCCTACTTAAAAAACGCTAAGTAGGGGGTTTTTCTACTTTACTTTACTCTCTCTATTTACCATTCTCTGTAAAGTGGCTATTCCTATCAATGTTAAATTGTGGGCAATGCTACAAAAATGCGATAGTATAGAATGCCTCACTTTTAGATACCAAAAGCCTTATTGGTAAGCAATACCTACCCGACAGGTATTTCAAAAATCAAATAGGATGCTATATAATTAAGATGGTGTAATCTTGACATAAATTGGCATTCGAGATTTGCACCTAAGCCAAAAGGCTATTATAATTGGTTTCATTTGGTAGTGAGGAATTTTAGCAGTTCGTTCATTTGTCAGATGGACAGCCAGAGTGTTGAAGGTTTCACATCAACAAAAGACCTTCTGACTTGTTGGCAAAAACTCTAAGATCTTGAGCAAATTTGTGATTCGCGAACAGTAAACAAAGATCTTTGGCATTGATAACACTACTCACCTATGACGTAGATACAAATCTCACCAAAATCAGATGGCTGTTACTAGATCTTGCGATTCAATGCTTGTAGCAGCTTCTATTTTTGTTGGCAATGCACTTTAAACTTAGCTTGTCAAATTGTAGCAAGCAATACAAATTTTCGGAAAAAATTGGGTTCGTTAGGCTGACGCATACCGAGCATTTTTTTGATTTTCTCATGAAAAAAATTGGAGTTCCGTATGATTACAGAATCTTTATTTTTGTTCTCAAACAAAGGCTACTTCTTGCTGAGTAAGGATTTTAACATTAAAAAGTGGTTGAATAAAATTACCTATGGGGTTGACATAGATAGCCACAGTAGTAGAATTTACTTCAGATTCACAGACATCAGGGAATAAGAAATTAGCTTGTCTGAAGATCGCAAGTTTCCCATACTGAAGTTTCAGCATCTACCGGATTACACGATGCCGGGTTAGTATTATAACTTAGCGATTCTATTTGTGAATCGATGTTGATTTTCTAGGGGTTATGGACCAAAGCCCACAAGACGACGGCAGTACCAACCTCCTCTGAGCTGGCGAGTTTGTCTCCCAGCGCGGGGGAGACAATAGGAGGTTTTATGATGCTCACTGAGGATATTCGCAATTCAGCCATTGACATTGCAGACCTCAACCAACTCAAGTTGGATTTGAACTGTTTGCAACCTGTTGACGCTGGGGAATACATTGCACAATTGCCCAAGAAGAAAAGGGCGATCGCATTTCGCTTACTCAACAAATGTCAGGCGATCGATGTATTTGAATACTTACCTCCAGACGTACAGGAGGATTTGCTCAATTCCCTACACGATATTCAAGTTGCCCAGATTGTCGAAGCAATGAGTCCCGACGAACGGGCAGAATTGTTTGATGAATTGCCAGCCGGAGTTGTCAAACGGTTGTTACAAACACTCAGTCCAGAAGAACGTCAAGCCACAGCAACAATTCTCGGTTATTCCGAAGGCACTGCTGGTCGTGTCATGACAACAGAATATGTGCGCTTGCGAGAAGGATTGACAGTCGGGGAAGCACTCAGCAAAATCCGTCTTCAAGACAAAGACAAAGAGACTATCTACTATGCCTATGTGACTGACGATAATCGCAAGCTCGTAAGTGTAGTCTCCTTGCGCCAGTTAATCTTTACTTTCCCTGATGTCTTAATACGAGAGATAGCTAGCGATCGCGTTGTTAAAGTCAAGACAGAAACCTGTCAGGGAGAAGTTGCCCACATCATGCAGCGGTATGACTTGATAGCTATTCCCGTCGTCGATCGAGAAGACAGATTAGTAGGAATCGTCACGATTGATGATGTCATGGATATTTTGGAAGAAGAAGCCACAGAAGATATTCAAAAGCTAGCAGGTGTAAGTGGTGGTGATGAAGATACCTTATCCCCTCCCCACGTAACTATTCGCAAGCGATTGCCTTGGCTGTTAGCAAATATCGTTTTGTACATTGGTGCAGCCAGTGCGATCTCACCTTTTCAGGGAGTCATTTCACAAGTACCGGTGTTAGCAATCATCATGCCAATTTTGGCTAATAGCAGTGGTAACGTAGCTTTCCAAGTCGTGTCAGTCACAGTCAGGGGTATTGGCGTAGGAGAAGTCACACCAAAAGATACAGTACCGCTTTTGCGTAAGGAAGTTATGGCAGGTGCGGGTACAGCCATAGCGTTAGGTCTAGCGCTTGGCATACTCTCCCTAATTTGGTCGCCTCCTCAAGATCGTTGGGTATCGGTAATTGCAGGAATAGTAATGATAGCAAATGTCCTTCTAGCAGCCACTTTAGGTACGCTATTACCCATGGGGTTGAAGCGAGTCAATCTCGATCCAGCGCTAATAAGCGGTCCCCTCATGACCACTACTTTGGATGCTCTTGGGTTTTTTACATTCCTATCGATGATCTCATTTGCTTTACACGTGTTTAAGGGATAGGGGATTGGCGATTGGCGATTGGTGATTGGTGATTGGCGATTGGCGATTAGCGATTGGTGATTGGTGATTGGCGATTGGTGATTGGCGATTGATGATTGGTGATTGGGGATAGAAAAATTTTTCCCAGTCCCTAGTCCCCAATCCCTAGTCCCCAGTCCCCAATCCCTAGTCCCCAGTCCCCAATCCCTAGTCCCCAATCTCCAGTCCCCAATCCCTAATTCCGGCAGAACTTGCGCTCGTTATCATGCTCTGGCTCTTGCCAAGAATAGGCAAAATGGCTAACTCCCCTTAATTGCGGAGTTGCTTGGCGAAGTGCCTGCATTTGTGCTTCTAAAGATGGACGATTACTGACAGATTCTCCCCACTTACCTGCTAAAGCTGGAATCACTGCTGTGTTTGATGGTGCTATGTTTAAAACTCGTTGTACTTGAGCCACAATACAATTAGCATTAGAACAATTTGCATAAGACATGGGATGCCACTCCAAAGAACTTGGGAATTTATCCCAAGGTTGTAGGCGGGAATCATACCCTTGACCTACCGTTTGATTGCCGTCAGGGAAGAAAACAGCCCCTGCAGGAATTCCCATCTGTTGTACTGGATGTGCTACTAAGTTAACAAAATCTAGAATGCCTTGCATAGCGTGGGCAACAGATAGCTGCCATAACTCTAACTGCAGTTGTGGTTGTCTTTGATTTGGAGGAACAATAGATTTTTGTTCTGTTGCTGATGTTCGACCTTGCCACAAGGGTTCTCCTTCGTAAGGATAGAGTGTATCGATTTCAGCAATATCGCCTGCCGTTATATATCCCTTGCTTAAAAAACGCCGAATTAAATCTAGCCCCTTATAGTTAAGCGCCCTTTGAAATAAAGCTTGTTGAGTCGCATCGCTGTACAACCATAAATCTGTGACTTTGGTTGCGATTGAATCACTTCCTGCTTGTCGTGGGTAGCGTACATAGTCAAAGAGTACTCCATCGGGACGACGGCGCAACACCTCTTGTAACATTTGGTAGTAATCGCGTTTTGCTTGTACGTTATAGGGGTCAACAAAAACTTGTGAATTATTATCTACAACATACAAGCTCGTTTGTCCCTTACCATTACGAGCTATTGCTCCTTCGCGATCCGAACGTTGGGCGTAGGTATAACCAAAATTAGTTGTAAACATCCAACCATAAACCTTGAGACCCCTTTCGCGCCCTTTTTGAATGGCTTCAGCAAGCAAATCTGTTTTTTCTGTTCCTGGCGTGCGAACAACGGAAGGCCATACTGTAGGGTTAGCTCCTGTTGGTAGGAGTACCTGCCCATCATAAAAAACTTCCAAATAAACTTGGTTATAACCCTTGTTAACAATCCGATCCATAACTTGGTCAATTGCTCCAGGACGGGCATCACAAGGATATAAACGCAACCAAATTGCCTGCACTTGCGGCCAATTACGATTTCGGCACTCCTGCAAATCTTGTGCTTGCTTTTGTATCAATTGCTGATAGCGCTGTCGCTCCGCTTGTTTGCCTTTGAGTGCTGATAAGCGTAAGTTTTCTTTTTCTTGCACTGCCTTTGGTGAAAGTTGGCAGTATTCGGTTAATTCTGCTTTTACAGATTGATTCTCAATCCAAGGCAGCAATAAACCGCTTGTGAAAAGAACAGCCGCTAACAGGCGTTGCCAAAAAAATATTGGTTTTACCACATTAAAAGAACGTTTAGGCATACGTAGAACTATAATTACAAAAGAATCATTAACCTTAACTTATATTCATTCAAAGGTAATGTATATTGAATGCCATAGTATAAGGTATATGAGTCCATGTGCCATAGACTTTTAAAGTTTGATAAAAGTTACTTAATATAAAAATAAGATTTTCATATCCCCGATAACTTCTGCGGATATACCCTCTCACTTAACCGTCTCTCGTTCCCAGTCTCAGTTGGAAATGCAGCACAGCAGGCTCTGCCTCGCGGTCTACCTGTACACAAGAGGCAGAGCCTCTAAAGAAGGCATTCCCAGGCGGAGCCTGGGAACGAGGTGGGAGAACTGACCCATTACTGAGGAAAACAAAATTATGTGATAAATCGCACTTATGCGCCCCGACGAAGTGCTGATTCAACCTGCTGAAACTCTTGTTCCAAACGGTCTTTGAGTTTTTTCGGTATGGGACGGTTGGGATAGGAACTGTAGTGTCCTGCTAGGGAGTTAAGAGCTGTTCGCATGGTTGTAAAGGAACTCAGTCCAGAAACAGAAGGAACCCGCTGATAGCGAGCAGCAAAATCATTTATCTTTTTGCGTGCTTCTGCTTGAACTGCTGTTTTGTTTGGTGCGTCTTCTGTTATGTCTAAGGCAGTTCTTAGGGTACTAACTACCGTTAAGGCGTCTTGAGAGTAATCTCCTGTTAAAGCACCTACTTCATTAGTAGAACAGCCCGCTAGACCAACAACGACTACCAAAACTAGGGCAAGTAGACGTGACCAATAACGCTTCATATGCAACAAGTGAAACAATACCTAAATCAACGTCCATCCTATCTTGGAATGGTATCCTGGGGAATCAGTGACCAGTGACCACCTGACCAGTGACCAGTGACCACCTGACCAGTGACCACCTGACCAATGACCACCTGACCAATGACCAGTGACCACCTGACCAGTGACCACCTGACCAGCGATCGACTAACGAATAACAACTAACAACTAACCACTATCAACTAACAAACTGATAAAGCGTATCTCTTTGCTGGTACGGACGATTTATGGATGCGATCGCCCACTGTAAAGTTTCGACTTCCATATTCGTACCACCTATAGCACCTGCCATTGAGGTAATGTGTTCCTCCATTAATGTGCCTCCAAGGTCGTTACAACCCCACTTTAAAGCTTCTGTTGCACCACTTAATCCCAACTTTACCCAACTCGGTTGATGATTAGCTATCCAATTTCCTAAGAAAATCCTTGCTACAGCCGTAAGTAACAGCGCATCTGCCAAAACAGGTTGATCTCGTCCCACGCGACGGCGTAAGGATTTGGGAGCTTCTTGACCAACAAAAGGTAACAGTATAAATTCACTGATAAATGCTGGATATTCCCTATTGATAGCAGTTTGTTGGAGCGATCGCAATTTTTCCAAATGTCTTATTTGTTGCTCTGGTGTCTCAATATGACCGGATAACATTGTACTGGTAGTATGTAAACCCAATTTGTGAGCCTTTGTCACAATTTCTAGCCAAGTAGCTGTATCTGTTTTCTCTGGACAAAGAATATGTCTGACTTCATCATCTAGAACTTCAGCTGCCGTTCCCGGCATAGAATCCACACCAGATTTATGCAAAGCTAGAATAACATCACTTAACTCTAGCCCATCTTCTCTTGCCATAAACTGCACTTCTTGAGGAGAAAAAGCGTGCAGGTGTATTTTGGGAAATTGTTCCTTGATAGTTTCTACAAGCTTGAGGTAGTATGGCAAAGACTTGCCATTTATCTTGGCTTGCGGGTTCAATCCTCCCTGCATACAAATTTCCGTTGCACCTCGCCGTACAGCATCTGTTGTCTTTTCTAAAATCTGTGTCCAATCGAGCCAGTAAGATCCCTCCTCTGTTGCATCTCGGCGAAATGCACAAAAACTACAATGTTGCTCGCAAATGTTAGTAAAGTTAATATTACGATTAATAACGTAAGTTACAATGTCTCCGACTTGCTGTTGACGCAATTTGTCAGATGTAGCGCGAATGGCAGCAATTACAGTCGGATCGGTTTGTTTTAACAAAACTAGTCCTTCTTCAGGAGACAAATCGTACCCCTCAAGGGTACGGTCAAGGATAGCATCAACAGTTACAGTAACCACAGATCGGTAGAAGCAAACGTTTTCAGTGAACAGTGACTAGTGACCAGTAAACAGTAACTAGTGACCACCTGACCAGTGACCAGTGACCAGTAAACAGTAACCAGTGACCACCTGACCAGTGACCAGTAAACAGTAACCAGTGACTAGTAACACTATATATTAGTATAAAACATGACTAATTACTAATAAAAATTCCTGGGAAATAGAATTTTTGCAGAAATTATAAGACAATGACCTTTAACCTTTAATCAAATTATTTCACTTTAGATACCCACGAGCAATTACTTACGGTGGGGACAGAAAAATCAATTTTCCCTAGTCCCTACTCCCTAGTCCCTATTCCCTATTCTCAATGAGTATCATCCAACCTGATTCACTTTTGTTAGTACCGACAAGTCCTTTGAGGATTTCTGAATTGCCACCTAAAAGCTCGCGCATAGGAGCTGAAGCAGTTCTCTTTTCCCTGGTTATCCCAACTTATAATGAAGCGGCAAATATCAAAAAAATGATTGGGGTATTGAGTGGGTTACTGGATGAATTTATACCTGGTAACTACGAACTTATTGTAGTTGATGATGATAGCCCAGATGGTACATGGGATATTGCGAAGTCTTTGATGCGAGAATACCCTCAACTTCGAGTGATGCGACGCCAACACGAAAAAGGTCTTTCTAGTGCAGTGATTCGTGGATGGCAGGTTGCAAGAGGTAGTATTCTAGGGGTGATTGATGGCGATCTGCAACATCCACCTCACGTCCTCTTGGAACTGTTAAATACTATAGAACGAGGAGCTGATTTGGCAGTCGCTAGCCGTCACGTAGACGGTGGAGGGGTGAGTAGCTGGAGTTTTATCAGGCGTTTCTTATCCCGTGGTGCTCAAATCTTGGGATTGATTATTTTACCAGGTGTCCTTGGTAGGGTTTCCGATCCCATGAGCGGTTATTTTCTGGTACACCGAAACTGCATTGTTGGTAAAACTTTGAGTCCCGTTGGTTATAAAATCCTTTTGGAAGTTATTGGACGGGGCAATATAAGCCAAATTGGTGAAGTGGGATATGTATTTTGCGAGCGCAAACAGGGTGAAAGTAAAGTGACATGGAAGCATTATTTTGACTACTTGCATCATTTGATACGTTTGCGCCTGTCTACAGGAAGGTTGGGACGATTCAGCCAACGCTTGGGTTTTCCTCTCGGTCGCTTTATTCGCTTTGGTTTAGTGGGGTTGAGTGGTGTTTTTGTAGATATGACTGTGCTTTATTTGCTCGGCGATCCTACAACTTTAAATTTGCCCCTCACTTTGAGCAAAATTATTGCAGGTGAAATTGCAATTTTCAATAACTTTTTGTGGAATGACATTTGGACTTTTAGTGATGTCTCAAGTCAACAAAATCAATGGCATCAAAGGGTTTTACGGTTTTTAAAATTCAATCTGATTTGCCTTGCTGGTTTAACATTAAATGTGTTCGTCTTACGGCTGGTGTTCGCCTTTATTATTCCCAATCGCTACATCGCTAACTTGATTGCAATTGCAGTAGCTACTATCTGGAACTTTTGGGTTAACCTAAAGTTGAGTTGGCGAGTGACACAGGTGAAGTAAGTCATTGGTCATTGGTCATTGGTCATTTGTCATTGGTCATTGGTCACGAACTATTTTGGAGAAGTGAGGATTGGTGCAGGAACAAAATGGTAGGGGTTGTGAGTTATAAGTTATGAGCATCGCAAATAATTTATGCATTCAAAATTCAGAACTCGAAGCTTAAAACTCAAAACTCTACCACTGTGGTTGGTGTGGCTAGCAATTGGTATTGGCTTGCGCCTGATGAACTTAACTGCCAAGCCCCCTTGGACTGATGAATTTTCTACTCTCGTGTTCAGCTTGGGTAATAGTTTTTTACCAGTTCCTTTGGATAAACCGATTTCTATCGATATTTTACTGCGATCGCTACAACCCCAAGCTGGTGTTGGAGTCAAAGACGTACTGACGCATTTATTGAGCGAAAGCAATCATCCACCGCTTTACTTTATCCTGACTCACTACTGGACAAAATTATTTCCAACCCAAGATGGGTTGGTTTCTCTATGGGGAGCGCGATCGCTTGCTGCTTTTTTAGGTGGGTTATCTGTCCCTGCCATTTATGCCTTATCGAGGCTGACTTTTCGTTCCCGTTTGGTTAGTCATTTAGCCGCAGCACTTATGGCTACCTCTCCCTATGGAATTTTTTTAGCACAAGAAGCCCGTCATTATACTTTAGCAATCTTATGGGTTATTGCTTCTCTTGCCTGCTTGGTTATTACAACAAGACACATCAAGGAGCGTACCCAGTTACCTCTATGGATTGCGTTTTGCTGGACGGGAATTAATGCTTTAGGTATTGCTTCCCATTACTTTTTTGCGCTAACTCTTTGTGCTGAAGCTTTTGTTTTACTTTTTCTCGCTTGGCAGCAGTGGGGACAAGGGGACAAGAATCTTAACACTTGGTTGCGAATTTATGCCGTTGCGGCTGGTACATTAATTTCGGGCTTAGTTTGGTTGCCCGTGTTTTTACAGAATAGCTATGGTAATAAATTAACAGATTGGATTCAAAGCCCGCAACACGGAATGGCTTGGATAAATCCCATCTTTCAATCTCTAGCAGCATGGATTACGATGATTTGCTTGTTACCTGTGGAAGCGGCAAATCTCGTTGTAGTTGTTATCTCTGGGATTATCATGCTGATTTTCTTTGTTTGGGTTGTACCAATTTTACTGGATGGTTTTAAGGTTCAACTCAAACGAGCGCAAACCTCTTTCATGATGGAGGTTTTTACAGTATTTGTTGTTGGTGCGAGCGCTTTATTTTTCATCATTACCTATTGTTTTGGTATTGATTTAACGCGAGGTGCTCGTTATAACTTTGTCTACTTTCCAGCGGTCATTATTTTAGTTGGAGCCAGTCTTGCAGTGTGTTGGCGTAGTAAAGAAAAAGTGAGATGGGGAGTCAGTGGAAAACAAGCTGTAGCGATCGTTTTGGTGATGGGATTGGTAAGTACCGTGACTGTAACTTGTAATCTCGGTTATCAAAAGTACTATCGCCCAGATTTATTTGTACAAATTATTCAAAAAACTTCTCGCGTACCCGTCTTAATTGCAACGACTCAAAAAACTCACGTACACATTGGGGAAATGATGGGAGTCGCAAGGGAATTTAAAATTCAAAATTTAAAATCTACAACACCACAATTTTTGCTAGCACATCAAGATGAAGATCCAAAGACTTCTACTAATGCTCTACAAAATACTTTAAAAGGACTATCGCGCCCCTTGGATTTATGGGTGGTGAATTTTTATGCACCACTACCAGAAGAAATTAAAAATTGTGCGATCGATAGTCGCTCTTTACCAGCAATCAATGGCTACAAGTACAAATTGTACCATTGTAGATAGTAGGTTGGGTTGAGGAACGAAACCCAACATTGAGAAGAACGAAACCCAACATTGAGAAGAACCAAACCCAACATTGAGAAGAACGAAACCCAACGTTTAATTGAATTATTGGGATTGTTGAGTTCTACCCAACCTATTTAAGATTTACTTTATAAAACCTCTTACTCCTTCGGAATTCCTACAGGAGACAATCCAGCCATAACACGCAAATTTTGGCTGCGGATTAATTCGATAAAGTCTAGCCCAGTACGTCCTTCAATTTTGGCTACAGCCTCAATTACAGCTAACAAATGCTCGGCGGCTTCGGCTTCTGAATAACCCCGCCGGACTGCTATGCGAATAGCGGCTTCATCGGCATTAATTTCTGATTCTTGAGAACGATTCATTCGCCATACACGAAATAGTGCTAGCCCGGTTAATCCACAAGCTACAACTACACCGACTGCATCTGCTTGGGCTGATTCTACAAATCCTCCCAATAAACCAGCTACGGCTATGCCTTGATAAATATCGGGCTTAAACCATTTGACTCCTATTAACCAACTCACAGTTCGCAACAGTAACAAGTCACGTTGTGGTTTTGTCAAGCGACGCCATAAATCGAAGTTAATAAGTATTGGTCTGTCTTGATTCCAAGGCAATGGTAAGGAAGCGTCTATCACCTTTTGCTGTTCTGGTTTGCTTACAATCTTTGTCAGCATACGCCCAGAAGCAGGCATAATGTCTATTAAACGGCGTATTTCAACATTTGGTTCCATCTTAAGCTATTAGCTACTAGCTTTTACCTACTACGTACATTTCAAAAATCAAATAGGAGTCCTATATAAGCTAAGATTACCTTATTTATTTGCATAATAGGGAAGTACAAGCCAAAACACTGTTGATAGTCATTTTTACTTATAATCTGATGGCTAACATTTAGACGTGTCATGGCTCGTATCTACAATTATTGATTAATAGTAATAATTATGGACGCTTTTACTCCTATTCCCCCCAATTGGACAAATCAAGCAACTCATGCTTATGAATTTTGCTGTCCCAAATGTCGCTCAAGCAGTTTAGAAGCCGTACAAGTCTGGATAAACCGACGCTCGCCTGTCTTAACCGAACAAAACCGACGTAAATGGCAGGAGTTTTACCAGTGTCATTGTGGTTCTGTTTGGTGGGCTTGGAGTAGCGATCGCCCTCCAACTGAGTTGTCTTCCTCACAGGGCGATCGAATTGAGTAGATAATCAATAATCATCAAAAAAGCCCGCCAAAGCAGGCTTTTTTGGTAGGGTGGGCAATGCCCACCAATATCAAACGGTGGGCATTGCCCACCCTACTAGACCAAAAGAGAATGTTGTTAATTTGCAAGTCTCTTAGAAGGTGAAGGTAGTACGTAATGTACCTACATATTCAGTATCATTTCTATCATTATGTTCTGGGTTAAAAATAACTATAACACCAGGAGTAATAGAAATATTGTCGTTCAGTTGTAGTCTGTAAAGACCTTCTAGATGATAAGAAGTGTCGCTATCTCTGAGCGCTCTAGTTCCACCGCCTGCAGCAGCTATTCTAGCGTCATTGCTTGTAACTTTGGGTGGTTGACCAAAGATAATACCTAGTAAGCTACCTTCACTACCAAAATCTTTGATACCGAGGCTAGCAGCCCAGTACCATATATCTGCTCTGTCACCAAATCCGGCGTTTCCAGTAGCTGTATTACCAGAACTTTCAGCTACTGCATCAGTATAACCGACCCAACCAGAAACAGTTAGCTTGCTGCTAGGTCTGAAGGTAGCTTCTATACCGTAATGGTTGCCTGTAGTAGGATTGTTGCCAAACGGTTGAGATGCTATGTTACTACCAGTACCTTCAAGCAGGTTTACACCACCACCAGAAATGACGACACCAGCGGCATTCGTCCGTGCAGGATTTTGATAGCTGTGTGCATAGGTGAAACCAAGATTAAAGGCTTTGCTAGGCTGGAAACCTATTTGAGCTAAGGCTGCATAGTTACCATCAAACAGACCATCCCTATCTAATGGGTTACTGGCTCTGTTATTACCGCCTCCTGCTAGGTAACCCACTGAGAGGTTGAGAACTCCTTTGGGATTTAGGGTGATTGTTGCACCCGCACCGCCTTGACCTTGACGGTAGATAGGGCTAAAACGACCGTAGCGGGAGATAGAACCCCGACCGGAACTAGCAAGGTCTGGGTTGAAAGTGTTGATATTTTCGAAAAATTCACCGTTATTAGCGTCAACTTTTATGCGCACGGCATCGGTAAGGTTGAAGGAATAGTTGAGTTTATCGATAAAAACGTCGTTTTGTTCGTCTCCATCGTAGGATAGACGAGTCATGTTGGTACCAGTGACGCCACTATTGTTAATAGTGTTTCGAGCTTGCAAACGAGTTTGCAATAAGTCCGAACCAAAGAAACTGGAATTCAAGCTCAGACGAATCCGGTCTGAAAAAACAGTGTTGCTATCTATGTCTGGCTGTGGTGCATTTGGGTTACTTCTCAATTGGCGAGCGCCGATTGCAGCATCTCCAAAAGTGTCAGACAAGCTGAAAATAGCTTCCCCAACTAGTTTGGTTGTGGTAGAGAATTGATTAGCTTCTAGTTCAGCAGTACGGGCTTCTAGAGCATCTACACGACCGCGTAAAGTAGCCAATTCAGCTGAAAATTCTTCTTGCAAGCGCTGTAAGGTAGCCAAGTCTTCTTTCCGAACCAAGTCAGCAGTCGCTGTGGCAATTAGTTCGTTAACTCTATCCAAACAAGCGTTCAAACCTGCTGCAAACTCATAACGGGTCATTGCACGGTTACCGCGATAGGTTCCATTGGGGTAACCTGCTATACAACCGTAGCGCTCAACCAAGGATTGCAATGCTTGGAATGCCCAGTCTGTTGGTTGTACGTCAGAAAATTGAGAAACGGATGTAACCTGACCGAGGTTATTATCATTTTGCTGTTGCTCTAGTTGAGCAACGGAGGGCACATTTTCAGTAACTTCTCCGGCTAAAGCGCTGTTGGCTGTGAAGAATGTTGCAGCCACAACGAGCGGGCTTAACTTCAGCAATTTCCAGGATAGTTTTGTCATGGTTTTTGTCTCACTCACACCTACTAAATCGATCGCAATCCCATTCCAGACTGTAAAAGACTCTGGGATTTACCATTGATATTCAGTTAGAATTGTACCAGATGTTCGTTACGAACAAAAGTTGCTAGAACATCACTTTTTATATTTATTTCTTATCTTGAAAACGTAAAATCATGCGGCGCTTGTGGCGTAACAAAGTTCCTTCTTCTTCAAACTGCTGAAGAAGTCGCGTGACTGTGACTCTTGTTGTATTTAATACTTCTGCCATCTCTTGATGGGTCACGTTGAGTTCTATTAACTTACCTTGGTCTACGTCGCGACCAAACTTTTCACTTAACCACACAAGAAATTGCCACAAGCGTAAAGAAATAGGTTTGCGATGAACTATACTCAGTAGCTCCTCTGCTTGTTGAATGTGAGATAGCAAAGCGTTAACATCTTGATTCCATAAGTGCGGCGGAACAATGCTTGCTTCTACGCTTGTTAAACACTCTATCTGATAGGGCTTAACTCTAGACAAGGGATGACCAACCAGTTCTCCACTTCCCCAATAGCCCAAAGTGATAAATGTGCCGTCTTCACTCCAAGTTAATGTCCGAACTGCCCCTCGCTCAATTCGCCACAGAACGTCATTGCGTGCGGGAATAATTTCACGCCGCGTAAACAAACGTTGCGGTAGCTGAGTGTTGGAGGTGGGGCTAGGTGGCTGGGTCGTGTTCGGCGTGTGACTTGTAGAATACATCATGGTTATGGGTGTTAAGTAGAGTGGGATTGTTTAACTGAGTTGGGCGAGCTATGCGCTTCCTAAAACTTAGAAATCTTTTGGTAGTTCGGGAGGAACTTCAGTCAAAAGTAGGATTTAGGCACATAATAAACTTTGATATTGTGAGTGTATTGCCAGTAATCTTGACTCTCTTAAGTATTTTTTTTGGAGAAATCTTTGTTAAGAAATAGAGCTAAGCAGTAGTAAGCTCTGTGTGAAAATATTTTTCTTGTTTGAAGAAAATTGAATCAGCAGTAGATAATGTTAGTCTACTGCCGATCGCACAATTAAACAACTCGTGACTTTGAAATAGCCACTACTGCTGGTTTAGGAGGGGCGTCAAGAGTTTTACTCGGCCAATTCGATCCAATAGGAACTTGCCGAGTTTGTATAAATTCTTCACCTGTAGTTGTCGTCACAAGAAACTTTCGTGTCTCCAATTGTTGGTTTTTCCGAACTCCATTAGCCTCCCCTGGGTGCTGAATTGAAAGGAACATAGTTTCTTTATCTCGAGAAAAACAGGGACCCGTTGTTTCGCACTCCATTGGTCCTAGTGCAAATAGATAAGCCCTACCCGCGTTTTCTCCAGATGTAGGAATATGCCACATAGCATTGTTTCCAAATAAACCAGAAATACTAACTGATTTACCATCTTTACTACGAGATTCTACAGATTTATTCATCTTACCAGTAGAAACATCTGTTACCATCCAAACACTGCCATCGTCATCTAGTAATAAATTATCTGGATTGGCAAAACCCATACCACCTGTAGATGGTTCGCCACCTGTTGCTAGCATCGCCCAACGGAAGTCCATAGCCGCAGGGTCGTTACTCTCTTCCTGTAGACGCATAACCCAGCCGTATTCATAGGGAGTTTCGCCTTTGGGACCTTTGAATACAGCCGTGTCGGGACCACCTTCATTATCTGGCGATCCAGAAGTAAAACTAATGTAAAGGTTACCATTGGGGGCTATCTCTGTATCTTCAGGACGCGCCGTACAAGTTGCACCTGCTGCATTGGCTGCATAGTGAGCATCAATTAGAATCGCACCTTGTTTTTCCTCTGGAGTTCCTATATAAAGGTCTCCAAGTTGTTTAAACCGTTTTTTGTATTGAGCAATTTGCTCGTCTTGAGTGGCTTCAAAATCTCCACCTTGAACGCGGGGCGGTAGTCTTTGGAAGCCTCGCACGGCTTCTACTTCTTTTGCAGGACCTTTTGGTAAGCGAATGAGGTTTCCTGTTATTGTACTGGGAAGATTGGGCTCGATAGGTGTATCAGCTTTGAGAGGAATCCAGCGACCCATACCATTAGCATTAAATTTTGCTGCATAAAGCATTCCTTGTGCAAGCAAACGGGAATTACCTTTATCTTTGGGATCGCTCACTTTATCGCGGCTGACAAACTTGTAAATATGTCCTCCCCGGCGATCGCAACCAGAGTAAAATGCGAGTGGTTTTCCTGCTTCTACCCGTACACCCACAGCTTCGTGGTGATAGCGTCCCAACCAAGTGTGTTTTGTCCCGTAGTCATTGGGGTTAGCGGGATCGACTTCCACTATCCAACCATATTTATTTCCAGATAGACCAAAAACATTGCCTTGTCCGAAAAGTTCCTCATCACCTAGACCAAAAGGTCGCTTTTCTGGCTCAAAGGATGTACCATCAGCATAAACGGGTTCTGGAACTTGAGCTTGAAAATTTTCCTCGGCACTGAGGACTGTACCCCAAGGTGTTGTTCCACCAGCACAATTGGCAAAAGAACCGATAATGCGATCGCCCAATTTATCTACGTATCCCAATCCCTGTTTTTTGACAAATACTGCGACTGCGGGTCCGGTTGCTTTTAAATACCGCCCATCTTCCAACCCAGATACACCACTGATTCTTCTATCAGCTTTGGAGTTCGTGCGTTCCCACTTACCATCAGCTGTTTTGCGAATTGAGATAATACCCAACCCTTGATCCAGAAGCGATTCTTTACTAATATTTCTTATTTGAGCCTTAATTGGGTCGTTTTCTACTAATCCAAAGGCATTTACCTCATTTTTGCCCGATTTACCTGCTTTCAACGCTGATTTCACCTCATCAAACGGCAAAGATTTTCCAATCACTTGCTCATACGTTTGCATCCATGGGATGGCGCTGATATATTCAAAATTAATTGATAGATATCCTTCGTTTTCTCCAGTTTGCACAAACGATAAGTAATCGTTATTGTACCCAAAACGAGAATCACCTACCTTATCACCCCATGCAGCAATGACTTGATATTGATACCCTTCTGGCAATATCAAATCATCTTGTATTTCATAAGTTTCATACTGCTGCTTTTGGTCTTCTAGTCGGAAACCAGCTGTTTCTAAGGGAATAGGACCTTTAATTGGTTTAAAAGAGAATGTTGCTTTTACATTTTGCGTAGTAGGTTGCACTACAACTTTTGTGTCGCATCCGCCCAACGAACTCAGTGCAACTGTACCTGCACTTCCTCCTAACAACAGCAAGAAATCCCGACGTGTGATACTCATCTGCTTAATCAATTACACCAGTGCCATCTGTAAGATAGCAAACAACTTTTATGCCGTTGTGCTTAATGTAAAGGTGTAAGTTTAAGAACAGGTAAGCTTTTGATAAAATGTGTGCTGTTTAACAAATATTTAATGGTCACTGGTCACTGGTCACTGGTCACTGGTCTCTATTTTCAATGTCTCTGACCCGTGACAATGTAAGCGACTCGTTGACCGATGTTAGTTGCATGGTCTGCCATTCGTTCCAAACAGCGAATTGTAAGGACAAGCAGTAAGATTGGCTCAATGACTCCAGGAACGTCCTTTTGATGTGCTAGAGTTTGATAGAGTCGCTCATAAGCATTATCTACAGCATCATCTAGTCTCTTTATATACCGCCCACCAGCAGCATCTAAATCTGCCAAAGCGACCAAACTCGTTGCCAACATGGCTTGAGCGTGATGAGACATATCCGCAATTTCTGGTAAAGAAGGGTGAGAGGGGTAAGGAAAAAGTTTAATTGCAATTTCCGTTAAATCTTTAGCGTAGTCTCCTATGCGTTCTAAATCGCGCACGAGTTGCATAAAAGCACTTAAACAACGCAAATCTCTAGATGCGGGCGACAATTGGGTCATTATAGCCGCACAATCTGATTCAATTTGCCGATAAAATGAATCAATTTGTTCGTCTAATGTCGGAAGTTCCTCAGCTACTGTTAGGTTACGAGTGAATAACGCTTGGTGACTTAGGCGAAATGATTGTTCCACCAAAGCGCCCATACGCAATACATCTCGTTCCAATCGCCGAATCTCACGGCTTAGCTCAGGTCTTTCAGGGTTGGGACTGTGGAGGGGAACTTTCACACTTGTAGTCAAACATGAATATTTTATTAACTATAGTCTTGACTTGGGGAATTTGCCATAACCTTTGGAAGTTGAATCTGTAGCCATGCACCTCCTGTTTGAGGATGGTTCATCGCTTTTATAGAACCACCATGAGCAAGAACTATTTGTCGAACAATTGCCAAACCTAAGCCGCTACCAATAATTACCGCTGACGAGAGATTATCTGTTATTGTGACACGAGAACGAGAGCGATCGCCTCTGTAGAATCTTTCAAAAACGTGCGGTAGATCGGCTTCAGAAAACCCCGAGCCCGAGTCGATAATATTAATTTCTAATACCGACTCGTCCAGATTTTCATTCCCAGGAACTATTTTAGCCTCAACTTCAATAGTTGTGCTAGGGGGGCTATACTTAATACTGTTATCTAATAAATTCAAAAACACCTGGTAAAGTCGAGATTCATCAGCATCAATCCAAATATTTTCCAGACCTGAGTATGCTAGCTGAATTTGCTGACGCTGTGCCAAAGGTTCTAGGGTTTGCCAAGCAGAAGCAATGAGCGATCGCACTTCTAGTGAGTTACGATGGAGCTGGATGGTTGGATTGGATTCTAACTGGGTAAGTTCTAACCAACACTGTACTAAGTTTATCAAGCGATCGACCTCTTGTAAAAGCCGACCGACCCATCGGTCTAGAGGTGGTTTTACGCGATCTTGTAAAGTTTCGACAATCAAACGAATTGAAGTTAGAGGCGTTCTCAATTCGTGAGCGAGGTCAGAAAAAGCTCGTTCCCGTGCTTGAGCGAGATCGAGCAAAGGTTGCTGATTTTCTATAAATACACCCACTTGTCCTTTAGGTAAAGGCAAGCTTGTCCCTCGCAACATCAAAGACTTAACCTCTGAAATAGCAGCTGCATCCTCACAAGAAGGGTGAAACTCCCATTCCTTGGTTTGTAGCTGTTGGAAATTCCGAGTTTGCTCAATTAATTGGTCGAGTTCGTAAGACCTAACTAACTCTAGCAGCAAGCGGACTTGACCTGGTTGCCATCTTTGTAGGTACAGCATTTTCTGTGCTTGGTCGTTACACCAAAGCAGCTGATTTTCCTCATCAACCTGTAAGTAACCCACTGGAGCAAACTCAAGCAAATCTTTCTGGGTTTGCAGTACCTGATGCAATTGTTGCCTTTGTTGCTTAACCAGTTTAATTTTGTGCCGCAAGTTAGGAATAAGCAGCACCCTGTGTGAGGGTACGGTTAGAGGTTGTAATATTTGGGCTAAATAGTCGTTCAGTTGAAACTGTTGCCATAACCAAAACCCAATACCAACCGCCAAACCCAATAGAAATCCCAATATGAGCATTGCTGGCTGCTAGCTGTTAGTTGTCTGATGTTCAATAACACACTAACGCTTATGTCTACCAGAAACCATTCGTATTGTCAAATTTATTTTTAGAAATTGTATTGGGCATTGGGCATTGGGCATGGGAAGAGACATTTTCACCTCGTTTACCTCGTTCCCAGCCAGAGGCTGGGAATGTCTTCTCAAGAGGCTCCGCCTCCTGTAACGATGTGCAACGCGAGGCAGAGCCTCTAGTAATGCATTCCCAGGTTCTACCTGGGAACGAGAGACTACTAAATGGGAAGTCTAGTAAGATCTTACAGTCCCCAAAAATCAACCAAATCGATACCCAAAACCCCTAACCGTTACGATATATTCTGGACGGCTGGGATCGATTTCCAACTTTTCGCGCAACCAACGGATGTGTACGTCTACAGTTTTACTATCTCCCACAAAATCAGGTCCCCAGACTTGATCCAATAGTTGTTCCCTCGACCAGACACGTCGAGCATAGCTCATAAACAGTTCTAACAAACGGAACTCTTTAGGAGACAAATTAACTTCCTGACCGCGAACAAGTACGCGACATTCTTGGGGATACAAAGTCACATCCTTATATTGTAGGACGGGCAGTTGAGGTAAATTACTCAAACGCTGACGACGGAGCAATGCTCGACAGCGAGCAACTAACTCCCGCATACTAAAAGGCTTAGTGAGGTAATCATCTGCACCCACTTCCAGCCCAAGAACGCGGTCTGTTTCGCTACCTTTTGCACTTAACATCAAAATAGGGACTGGATTTCCCTGATAGCGAAGTAAGCGACAAATATCCAATCCATTGATTTGAGGTAACATCAAATCCAAAATCACCAGATCGAAAGGCGATTCCCCCGAATTTGGCTCGCAATTTTTCAAGTATTCTACAGCCAACCGCCCATCAGAAGCAGTAAGCACCCCATAACCTTCTTCTTCCAACGCCAGAACAATCATTTCTCGGATGAGTTCCTCATCTTCCACTATTAAAATTCGGCTTCTGTGTCCGATTTCTGTTGTGTGAGGATACTTAGTCAATTCGCTGGTAAACATTGATATCACAGAGTTGAGTGGTTGCGCCTGTATCAATCTAACTTATGCAGTTTCAGTAAAATTACGCTCTGTTACTCGCGTTTTGCTTTGCAAATTGTAATATATGCAACTTAATAACAATTATAAACCAACGTCACCTCAACACCAAAATTGTTTTTCACTCTTTCGCTTTTATTTAAAAAGTCAAAGAGCAGCAAGTAACTTTATCTCAGCACATTCCTTATATGAAAAACCTTTGAGCTTCACAATTGCTCAAGACACTTAATTAATCAATATATTCCAATATTTTTCTACTCAATTGTAACACATAAAACCTTATTAATTCTTTGTCATTGGTCATTAGTCACTGGTCAGGTGGTCACTGGTCACTGGTCAGGTGGTCACTGGTCAGGTGGTCACTGGTCAGGTGGTCACTGGTCACTGGTCAGGTGGTCACTGGTCAGGTGGTCACTGTCAAAAGCTTGACAAGAAAAAATCACTGTGAGTATACTTGTTTAGTACATAAGTACTAAATACGGCTGGGAGTTTCTCATCCCAGACAGTATTTTATCATTTCAGTATTTTTACTGTACTTGCAACGCATATTCAAAGGCTACCCTGAACTCAGTACTGGGTAGACTTTAGTATGACTTGTTACTCAGGTAATTGATGTGTATTCAGGAGATGAAATATGACAATAGCTGCATCAAAAGATAACAAACAACAACTCATGCAAACATTTCAGCAAATTCTTGCAGACAGGAAAAAGTTAGAGTTAAAAATAGCCACTAAGCAAGAAGAAGCGGAAAAGGTAAAAAATACACAAATTTTAGACGCTGTTTCCACATACACAGTTGACAATATTGTTAAAGGACTGGCAGATTTACAATTAGAGTTTGGTAGTATTGTCAATTCCTTGTCTGAAAAGTTAGCAAAAGAGACTTCTAAACTAGATGAATTAAATCAAGCAATAGAGATTGAAACAAAACGCTTGCAAGAACTTCAAAAGATAAGAGTTGTTGCAGATACTCTCGATCTTCTTACCAAAGAGCATCAAGAAAAATTAAAAATTTTAGAACAAGATATTGCTAGTAAAAGAGAATTACTAGAAAAAGAAGTAGCTAATACTCGTAAAGATTGGCAAAAAGAGCAAACAGAATATGAAGAAGCTTTAAAAGCATATAATGACTTACTTACTAAAGAACGAACCTTAGAAGAAGAGGAATATCGTTATAAATTAGAAAACTCTCGTAAAATTAATACCAATACCTATGAAGACAAAAAACGTACTTCAGAACGAGAAATTCAAGAAACCACACAAGAAAGAAGTAAAAATTGGATAGAACGAGAGAAAGTCCTTACTAAAAATAAACCTTTGTTTGACGAGTATCAAAAGAAACTTGCTGTCTTCCCTAATGAATTAGAAGAAGCAATTAAAAAAGCGAGAGAAGAAGCTATTAAAGAAACTAACCAGAAAGCAAAGATCGAAGCAGATTTGTTGGAAAAAGAGTGGGAAGCTACAAAGCAAAGTTATGAATTAAAAATTCAATCTTTGGAAGAAGCTATTAAGAAGCAATTAGAGCAAATAGAAACTATTTCTACTCAATTACAAACAGCATTGAAACAAGCTCAAGACTTAGCAATGCGAGCTTTTGGAAAGAGTTAATAGATAGTGGTTTAACAACTAACAACCAACCAATAGAGGAGATATATTGTGCCACCAAAAAAACCTAACGACAAGAATACTAAAGCTGAAATTCTTCAAGCTTATGAAGAATTAGCCAAAGAAAAAGTAGAACTTAAATCGCAAATTGACCAATTCCAAAAAAACGCTAGTTCTACTAATAGTTCAGTCCCTCAAGAGAATCCAAAGGTAGAAAACAAACCAACAATTATGAATCAAGCATCTAACGTTCAGCAAAAAATGAATTCTACAGTTGAAAGCTTAGTAAAAATTCAGTTGGGTTTTGGCAGTGCAGCAAGTGAATTGTCAGAACAACTGACGACAAGAGCATCTAAGCTAGAAGCGATCGGTGAATTATTGGAAACAGAAAATCAAGAGTTAAAACAATTACACAGTTTAGAAGTATCAGAAGATACTTTAGATAACCTCATCACAAGCTACGAAGAGAATTATAAAGCCTATCAAGAAGAATACAATCAACAATACGAAACATTATCGCAAGCAATCCAAGAGCAAAGAAAAGCTTGGGAAAAAGAACAAGAAGAACACAAACGCTTGATAAAAGAAAGAAATGAAAATCTTAATAAAAATCGTCAAAGGGATGGTTCGGAGTATAAGTACGATCTAGAGCTTCGGCGTAAATTAGAAACTGAAGAATACGAACAACAGCAAAAAGTGTTGTATAAAGAATTGGATGAGTCCCGACAAGAAATAGAAAAACAATGGGCTGAGAGAGAAAAGACAATTTCAGAGCAAGAAAAACAGTTTGAAGAATCTAAAGCGAAAGTAGAAGCGTTTCCTAAAGAAAAGGAAGCAGCAATTAAAAAAGCCACAGAAGAAGGCAAAGGTATTGCCCATTATCAAGCTAAGATTAAAGCCGATATGTTTGCTAAAGAAGTGGAAGGTCAAAAGCGCTTTTACGAACAGAGATTGCAATCTTTAGAACAAACTATTGGCAATCAGGAATCTCGCAGTCAAAACCTTTCCAAGCAACTTGAATCTGCTTTAAAACAAGTTCAGGATTTGGCTGTTAAAGCTATTGAGGGAACTGCAAATGTCAATTCTTATCAGGCTATGAAAGAAATTGCTTTAGAACAAGCTAAAGGTCAAGTGAAGAATAAATAATTGGGATAGTGGTTGGGAGCATCCCAATTTGGAAAAAATATTGGGCGATTAAAATCGCATCTATACAAACGCTCGTCCGCCTACGCGGACTTCATATTTAGTCCACGTAGGTGGTGAGTCCAGCGCGCATGAGGCGGGTTTCCCGCGCCCAGGCGACTGGCGAACCCGAAGGGACTTAGCTTGTGTAGCCGAGGCAATGCGTTGCGGAGCCAGCGCTGAAGACGGGTTTCCCGTCGCAGGCGACTGGCGTTGGGGTTCCCCCCCGTTGAAGCGTCTGCCGTCGGTGAATTCTATTCTGAGGGCAAAGTGCCAAATTGGGATACTCCTTAGTGGTTAGTACTTAGTGAATTGTAGTTAGTAGTTAGAACTATCAACTACTAACTACTAACTACTAACTACTAACGCATTCTTTTACAAATGCTATGATAAAACCTTTCAAAAAAGAACAGTTGTTAGCCGTTCGCAGTATAGATTTAGTTGGCGGTGCGTTAAATGGCTCTTAGATAGATGACCTAATACTAGCTGACAATAGAAGATTCTTATAACAGCACCATCAAGAATTTTGAGAAAATAATGAACCCACTGCTCGACTTTTTACTTACGGCTGGTGCAGTAGCCGAAAAAGGTTTAATTAAACCCCTTGGTCACCATGAGTTGCTTTTAGTATTGCTGGAGTTAGCTCTGCTGCTTTTAGTCGCCAGAGGTTTAGGCGAGTTTATGCGTCGAATTCAGCTACCACCTGTGGTAGGCGAACTACTAGCAGGGGTGCTGCTCGGTCCATCTGTGTTCGGCTGGATTCTGCCAAATTTACAGGGGCATATTTTTCCCAAAAGTCAAGCACAGTCTGACCTGCTTGCGGTTGTCTCCTGGTTAGGAGTACTGTTTTTGTTAATTGTAACTGGATTAGAGACCGACCTCAACTTAATTATCCGTAAAGGTAGAACCGCTTTACTGATTTCGTTGGGAGGGATTATCATCCCTTTTGCAACTGGACTGGGGCTGGGCTGGTTTTTACCAGACAACTTTTTAGTAAACCCTTCTCAACGTTTAATATTTAGTCTCTTTATTGCGACCGCTATGAGTATCTCAGCAGTCCCGGTGATTGCCAAAGTACTCATGGACTTAAAGTTGATTCGGCGGGATATTGGTCAGGTCACTCTGGCGGCTGGTATGACCGATGATACCATTGGCTGGATTCTCCTGTCAGTAGTATCTGGGTTGGCGAGCAGTGGCAAATTCGATTTCCAAACAGTCTTTAGGTCAATTGGCGGAGCAGTACTGTTTTTGGGAATTGCCTTTACCATTGGACGATCGCTCATGGCTAGGGTGTTACGTTGGGTAGACGATTACATTGGTGGACCGACAGCTAGTTTGTCGGCTTTGTTAGTACTAGCATTCGCTGCTGCCGCCTTTACCCACACCCTGGGAATTGAAGCCGCTCTGGGAGCGTTTGTTACGGGGATTTTGGCAGGACAATCGCCACGCTTTAGTCGTGAGGCGGGGCTGACTCTGGAACTGATCTCCACCGGATTTCTTGCTCCTATCTTCTTTGCCACGGCGGGACTGAAGGTGGACTTACTGCAACTGCTGGCTCCCGAAACGTTGGCGATTGGCTTGGTGGTACTCGCGATCGCCTGCTTTGGCAAATTCACAGGAGCGTACCTGGGTTCTCTTCTGGGCGGCTTGAGCCACTGGGAAGGTATTGCCATGGGTTCGGGGATGAATGCCCGTGGCGCGATGGAGATTATCGTTGCCACGATTGGGGTTTCCTTGGGCGTACTGAATCCGCAGATGTACTCGATTATTGTCATGGTAGCGATCGTCACCTCACTGATGGCTCCGCCTCTGTTGCGTTGGGCATTATCCAAAGTGTCGGTCGGTGAAGAAGAAGCTCAACGCTTGGAACAAGAAGAACTGGCAAACCGCAGTTTTATTAAGCGTATCCACCGGGTACTGATACCTACTCAAGGAGGACCGAATGTCAGATTAGCTGCCCAGTTAGTCAGTCACTTGGCGCACCAGAACCCAGTAGAAGTGACAGTTCTATTTGCCAAGAGCGATAAAAAGCCCAAACGTCAATCAGCGAACGCTGTAGCAACTGCCGTCAAAGGTTCCACAGCAGAAACTGCTATTGGCGCTGTAGTGGAGGAGTTTCATCTCCCGGCTGACACACTGCTGCAAACTAAGGTTGAGTCGGGACCAAACAAAGCTGAGGTGATTCTTAAGGAAGCTTGTAAAGGTTACGATCTCATTGTTATAGGTGCAACGGAACGTCAACGTTCCAGAGGTGCTCTCTTCAGTTTACTGGTCGATCGCGTAGTTCAAGAAGCTTCTTGTGCCACAATGGTTGTGAAGTCGAACCTATCCCAAACTCAGAAGCAGACCGATCTGGCTGACTACCACAAGATTGGTCATATTTTAGTACCAACCAGTGGCACCGACTACAGTCGATATGCGGTTGAGATCGCCAGTACCATCGCTGTGGAGACTGGGGCGATCGTCACGCTAGTCAATGTCGTGAACCGGACGCAGAGGGAATATGTTCTGTTTGAGGAGCAGACAATACACTCTGTGACAGAGATTGCCCAACAAATTTTGTATCAGCAAGCCGAAGTGGGGCAAGGTTTGGGGGCAATTGTTAAAACTGTGATTTTAACTGGAATTCCAGAGTTTGAAATCCTCAACTTTGCCCGCACTAAGCAAGTGGACTTGATTGTCATGGGTAGCAGTGTCCGTACAGTATCGGGTCGGGCGTTCTTTGGTCACCGTACCGATGCCATCCTCAATAAGGCACACTGCCCCGTTACCGTGATTACACTAAGTAGCAACCCGATCTGTGAGTAATTTGTTAACTATCAGTATCGAACAAAAATATTTTAGCGCAATCCCCAAGTGAACTACCTACATCGCCACTCTTGCTGGTCGGTGTAGGCTTCTGGCACGCTCTTAACGTTGCTAGAGTGAGAACTTAATACGATACTACATCAAGCAGAGTACGCGGTTACCTGATAATTGAAGCATGGTTGTTTGCTCTGACCAAACTGCTCCCAATTCAACTCCAATTTGATAGGGAAGAACATTCACCATCGCTCCTGTATCCAAAAGTCCGATAACTGACTGTGATTTTTCCCTATAATTCAACATCAGTGGTAAAAATGGCTTAAAGCTTGCTTCTCCTAAACTGCTATCAGTTGACATGAAAGAATATTTTACTGGATGACTCATGATTTAAGGAAGTTTCCGCATTTAACGCGAATAACATGATATTGGCAGCTTCTACCGCATCATAGGGAGACCAAACAGAGTATGACGCCCCAGACTTGATAAGATTAGTTTCTAAAGGAAGCTAGATCCGCAGCCAAGAGTTGAATGACTTCTAGTTTATCTACGCGATTGAGCCTGCGTAATTGTTCTACTAACTCATGAGATACCATTGTTAACCCTTTTACTTATTTGATATCAATCTACAGAAATTAAGAACTGGATACTTTACTCTTTTTTCATTTCTTAAAATCTATCTTCTGTGAACCGTTGGTAAAACGAAACACTAATAGCATAGCCTACCATAATACTTAAAATAACAGTTAGTAATGCACCCAACCATAAGCTAGTGACTAAGGGTTGATTTTTTCCGCTATCAAAATATAAAGATAATGTACTTGTCATTGGTTGGGAAACCATTTGACCAACAGCAATGGCTGCACCTAAACCTGTAAGAAGTTGTCCCAGTTTAGCTTGTCTATCTCGAATGGCATCTTCACTTATACTTTGTTTGATGAAATTTCAACCACTTTAGAAGTCAGGATGTTTTTTCAGTAGAAGGTTGAATTAATGGTACTTCATCTAACTCATCCTCATCACTGAATGCAAAGGCTATATCAGGGTTGGCGATCGCTAATGCACTTTCATGCTACTCATGAATAATTGCTTCTAGTTCGTCCCAAGCTCGTTCACAAAACATGGCTGAGCGATCTAGCTTCTGTTAGGTTCTTAGTTGGTGGTGCGTTCAATACAGTTTAGTCAAAAAGAAAAATAGAGACGCTTTCTTTGTACGTCTCTATTGGAGAGGAAACCCATTAAATGAAAATTGAAAATCTTCAATAAAAATCTATATAACCATAAAACTATTTAGAGTTTTTGAAACGCGATTTCTTTAAAAATTCTTTGATGCTCTGAAGTAGTTTTTGGATATTAAAGCTTGGGAAACTGAACATATTAGATTCAGTTCTAACGGGTCTGCCCTTTCTAGGAATTTTTTGACGGTTCATGATGGGTTACCATTTTGGATTTTAGATTTTAGATTGAGAACGTTATACTCAGATTTGATTTCAACCAACTATCTATCACATTCTGTGTTCAAATTAGTGTTGTTTGTTTTTCCTTACATACTGAGATACACGATCGCTAATTCACATTCCGGAAAATTAAAAAATAACCGGCGGTAAGCCGGTAGAAACATCTGACAACACCTTCAACCTTTACACAGGCATTATGCAAAGGTAGAAAAATCTATATTTGGTGGAATATCTTGAATGCGTCCTTGTCCCACTGCACGCAATGCTTCTCTTAAAGAAATATCGCCTGTGTACAAAGCACGTCCAACAATAACACCTGTAACGCCTTGTGGTTCTAAAGCCAACAAGCTTAACAAGTCAGTTATGGAACTGACACCACCAGAAGCAATGATGGGTATAGTAACAGTAGATGCGATCGCACGCAATGCTTCTAGATTTGGTCCAGAAAGAGTCCCATCTCGATGAATATCGGTGTAAATAATAGCAGCCGCCCCCAATTCTTGCATTTGGACAGCCAGTTGTGAAGCAGAAACCTCAGAAGTTTCCAACCAACCGCGAGTTGCAACTAACCCGTTACGAGCATCTATACCAACAACAATTTGTCCGGGAAACTCTTGGCAAAGTTGTTGTACGAGTTGGGGCTGTTCTACAGCTACGGTTCCCAAGATAACTCGTTGCACTCCCAGATTGAGTAACCGTTTTGCTGTGGAGTGTTCCCGAATGCCTCCACCTACTTGAACTGGTACGGAACAAGCTCGTACAATTGCCTCAATCGCTGCTAAATTAGTTGGCTGACCTGTTTTTGCACCATCTAGATCGACAACGTGCAACCTAGTAGCACCTTGCTCGACCCACTCTTTGGCAACTTCAACAGGATTCTCATTGAAAACTTGCGAAAGCGAATAGTCACCTTGGTATAGTCGCACGCAGCGACCTTCTAGTAAATCTATTGCCGGGATAGTTTCCATAGTAATTAGTTGTTAGTTGTTAGTTGTTAGTTGTTAGTGGTCAGGTGGTCACTGGTCACTGGTCACTGGTCAGGTGGTCACTGGTCAGGTGGTCGCTGGTCACTGGTCAGGTGGTCGCTGGTCACTGGTCAGGTGGTCACTGGTCACTGGTTCCCTTCATCACCGCTTCGCGAAAACCCAGCACAATCAAGATATTAGAAAGCGTCAAAAAAAATTCGGCGCTACCATGCAACCAATCAACGTTCGCGAGAGAATTACCATAATGGACTTGAGCATAAATCCCAGCCGGAATGGTAACGGCAACAAAAACGAGAGTGCCATAAAATCCATACATTGCCAAACGAGGCATGGGCTGAACTCGGCTGAGATACCATAAGAAACCCAAGTATGGAAATAGGGAAAGGGCAAAAAGGGTTTCTTTTGAAATCATTTCTTTTCTAGGGAGGAGAGATTAGAAGTTGAGGAGTAGGGAGTTGTGTTGGTACGATAGGAACGCCAAATCCAAAAAGCTGCTGCGCAAAGCGTAAAATTACCTATCAAGGTCATGGTAGCTTGTAGAGTCACCAGCCATTCTAGAGATGGTGCGTTATCAAAATAATGCCAAGTACAGGCACACATTGCGCTGACTAGGGCGGGTAACATCGCAAAGGATAATGCCCCCCAAGCACGGTGTCCTGTGACTTCCCCATATTTCCAGATTAACCAAATAGCGGCAATCCACTCAATAACGCTAGATATATGAATAATCCAAGTTGGGATCGAGAGAGCATGCATAGGAATCAAGGGTTAATAGTCATTGGTCTTTTTGAGAAAAAATTGATAAGCTAAAATCCACTCATCCAAAATTAAAAAAATGCGGGTTCTGTTATCTGGGTATTACGGTAAGGGGAACGGTGGGGACGAAGCTTTACTAGCAACACTTCTACAAATGCTACCACCATCAGTCACACCTGTGGTTCTCTCTGGTAATCCCAAAGAAACAAGCGATCGCTATAATGTGGAAGCACGCGATCGCATGAAAATCTCCCCTGTTGTGGAAGCTTTGCGCTCTTGCGATGCCTTTATATGGGGCGGTGGTAGTTTAATTCAAGATACCACAAGTCTTATCAGCCCTTTCTATTATGCCGGAATTATGGCGGTAGCCCAAAAAATGGGTTTGAAAACTATTGCTTGGGGACAGGGAATTGGTCCGTTGAAGCGTCCTATAACTCGTTGGTTAGCACGGCTAACTTTTAGTGGTTGTACAAAAGTGAGTGTCCGCGATCGCACTTCTGCTGCTATACTAGCCGATTGGCAAGTTCCTTGTATTTTGGCTCCCGATCCGGTGTGGGCGTTGGAAAGTAAACCAGTTCCAGGACTCTGGGATTTGCCTGCTCCTAGAGTTGCAGTCACATTGAGAACTCATCCCGATTTAACAGAAACACGTCTTGCTAACTTAACTCGCGCCTTGGCGGATTTTCAAAAAGCGACGCAAACTTTTATATTATTGCTACCGTTTCAAGAAAGTGAAGATTTAGAAATAGCTCGAGCCATTCAACCAAAACTTGAAGGTGTCAGCCAGGTATTGTCCTTAAAAGAACCACAACTTTTAAAAGGGGTTTTTCGCGGTGTAGAAATGGCAATTGGGATGCGCTTGCACAGCTTGATTATGGCTGCATCGGAAGGGTGTCGCTGTTTTGCGCTCAGTTACGATCCCAAAGTCAATCGGTTAATGGAAGATTTAGATATGCCGGGATGGGATTTAGCAAAGTTTCCTGACGATCCTAATATTATTAGTAAAACATGGATCGAGCATTATGCTAACGGCGAGCCATTATCTACAGATAGAATACAGTCGTTAGTAGATAGAGCGCTCATGCATCGCGAGGTTTTGAAAGAAGTTCTAGAATAATATACAGTCAACTCACTTTTTTCCTATGACTACCGTTACCCCTAAACGCTTCACTTTAGCTGAGTTTCATCGGCTCATGGAATTGGGATTTCTTACAGAAGATGACCGAGTAGAGTTGATTAGGGGAGAATTAATAGAAATGGCAGCAAAAGGTACGCGACACTCTGTTTGTAACACAAAGTTATCTAAAGAATTGGAGAGATTACTAGGAGATAGAGCCGTTGTCCGCGTACAAGAGCCTGTAGTGTTACTTCCCAATAGCGAACCTGAACCTGATGTTGCCCTTGTGCGAGGACAAGCTGATGATTATTTATCAAATCATCCTCAACCTGAAGATATTTTCCTATTGATTGAAGTAGCTGATTCTTCTCTTGACTACGACCAAAGTACAAAACTAGAATTATATGCTGAAAATGGAATCCAAGATTATTGGATTGTTAATTTAGTAGCCAATCAATTAGAGTGTTACAGTCAGCCTTATCTTAATGAACAAGGAAAGTACGGCGATCGCTTAAAGCAGATTGCGTTACGACATGAATCAATCGCAATTCCTGGTTTTGTCGATTTATCTTTGGATTTAGATAAAGTTTTTCCTAGTTTAAGAAACCAGAAATAGAAACCCAATTTCTTGTTGATACTTGAGTATTCCGAGCAAATGTACTAGTATTGCCTCAGTTGCTTTTGGTGAGAGGCAAAGATGGTTAAATTCTCATACACAATTCTTTATGTCAAGGATGTTCCTCAATCTGTTGCTTTTTATGAAAAGGCATTTGGCTTGAAACAGAAATTTGTTCATGAGAGTAAACAGTATGCTGAGATGGAAACTGGCGAAACAACCCTCTCCTTCACCGCCAACGAATTGGCAAAGTCAAACCTTCCGCAAGGTTTTTTAGAAAACAGCCGCTCTAATCTACCGGCTGGGATCGAAATTGGTTTTGTGACAGATGATGTACCAGCAGTTTTTGCAAATGCAGTAAAGGTTGGTGCTCTTGCTGTTACAGAGCCAAAAGTTAAGCCTTGGGGACAAACGGTAGCTTATGTGCGAGATTTAGATGGGGTTCTGATTGAAATTTGCAGTCCAATGTAATGTTTTGTATGCTTATGGTAAGAGCAGTGAAGGATGCGATCGTGCAACCGCAATTTTCTGAATCAGCTAACCGTAACCGTGATATAAACATCAACATTCGAGCACGTCAAAGACAACGAGATTTAATCGACTGTGCTGCTGAGGCTCTTGGTAAGAATCGTTCCGATTTTATGTTGGAAACAGCGTGTCGAGAAGCGGAAGCAGTATTGCACGATCGTCAGATATTTATTCTAGAAGAAGAAAAATTTTACCAGCTTATGGAACTTCTGGATGCACCACCTTCGGAGAATGAGAAACTTCACAAAGTTTTGACTACCAAGACACCTTGAAAGTGAGGTATTGGACGAATTTACTATGACCATTTCTTCTTACCACTTCGTCAATATTTAAATGCGTTCGCCCTAGGGAGTATCCAAACTTTGTTTTAGGAATCGATAGGAATTGTTAAAACAAATGTCGTTCCCTCATTGAGGATAGAATGACATTCAATTTGACCTGAATGCTTCTCAACAATAATGGAATAGCTAATGGCTAATCCTAATCCTGTTCCCTTACCTACAGGTTTTGTTGTAAAGAAAGGATTGAATAACTGCTGGCGTACTGATTCACTCATTCCAATACCATTATCAGAGATTTCAACAACAATTTGTTTGCTATTTCTTACCCGAGTACGAAGTTGAATAATACCAGAAATTGATGCTTTTTGCTTCAACTTCTCATCTATAGCATCAATTCCATTACTCAGTAAGTTCATGAATACTTGGTTAAGCTGACCTGCATAGCAATCAACGAACGGCAACTCTCCGTAATCCTTAATTACTTCAATCGGTTTAGTATGAGTAAAAAGACGGCTTTGAAGAATGAGTAAGGTACTATCAAGTCCTTCATGAATATTGACAACTTTCTTTTGCGCTTCATCTAATCGAGAAAAATTTCGCAGAGAGCAAACAATTTCTTGTATCCGCTTTGTTCCCATTTCCATGCTGCTCATTAGCTTAACAAAGTCTGATTTAAGAAAGTTTAGATCAATTGCTACAACTTCTTCTCTTATTTCTGGTACTGGGTTGGGGTAATATCGATCGTAAAGATATAGTAATCTTAATAAATCATCTACATAGGTTTGAGCATGAACAAGATTACCATGAATGAAGCTTACGGGGTTGTTAATTTCATGAGCTACTCCGGCGACTAGCTGACCCAAAGAAGACATTTTTTCGGATTGAATCAGTTGAGTTTGGGTCTCTTTAAGAGATTTTAGAGCAATTTTCAGTTGATTAGCTTGATTTTTGAGGTCTCTATTTTTAGTCTTTAACTCTTGAGTTCGTTCTTGAACTTTTGCTTCTAAAGATTGATTGTAATCTTCTAATTGCTCTTTAGCTTTTGCTAGGTTAGCAACCAAGTTAGCATTTTCTAAAGAGATAGCAGCTTGGGAACAAAGAAGCTTGAGAACTTCTAGGCGATCGTCACTAAAAGCATGAGTCGTTAAATTATTTTCTAGATAAAGAACACCAATTAGTTTCCCTTGTTTAATTAAAGGTACACAGAGGACAGATTTGGGTTGTTTTGTAACAATATAAGGATCGTTACCAAATGAATCATCTCTTACTGCATCGTTTAAAACAACGTTCTCTAAGGTTCGGATGACATAATTAACAGCAGAGATAGGAACTTGAGTTTCAAGAGTTTGATTAATACTTTTTGCATCAGCTTCCCTTCCTTCTACGGCTTCTATAACCAATCTTCTCTCGCGTTCAATAATTAGAATTCCTGTTTGAGCACCTGCATTCTCAACAACAATTTTCATTAAGTTAGCAATCAACTGCTCTAATATAATTTCACTGGATAAAGCTAGGGACGCTTTCATAACAGTCTTTAAATCAAGTCCGTTTAAGTTGTTACTTGTAGTTGTTGGGGTTGTTGGAGATGGTAGAGGAGCTAGATTAACATCTTTTTGAGCGGTAATTGTATGCAGTAGATTAGGATAGCACTGCTCTAAGTCATGCGTTTTGGCTTTGGCTCCCCACCGGACATAACCGTAATAGGCATCTAGCAAGTAGTCTTGGGCGATGCGTTCGCGTCCCCAAGCTAAGTAGAAGCGTCCGGCGAATTCTGCTGCTAACGCCTCAATGTGGGTAAATTGATTGGCTTTTGCCGTAGCAATTGCTCGATCGTAACAGTCTGCTGCTTGTGCTCGATCGCCTTGAATTCGATACAGTTCTGCTTCAATGAGTAGATATTTATGCAGAAAGTTCTCTGGGCAATTGTCTACCCAAATCTTATACTGTGCTTGGTTTGTCCGAACTTGCTGTAAGTATTCAGCCTGTTGTTCGGGAGTGGCTGTGTCGTATAGATTAAGCACAATCAACGATTCGTAGATTGGATATTCTGATACAGGTGTAAATCCAAGCGCTCCTTGTAATGTATGTTTTGCTGTCAAAGCATACTCTAAGCCGATAGCAAACGTTTGATTGATGCAGCATAATTGCATTTGCCAAATATAAAACATGCTTAACGAGAAGAAGTCCTGAGCGGTCTTGCAGGTTTCTAAATACTGTTGCCGATCGAGGTGGACAATCGCTTCAGAGGTTACGAATTCCGCATCTGCCGTTGCAGTAGTTGGTTTACCAAGCAGCGGCTGCACCAAGAAATAAATGCCCTCTAAAATATTAGTCAATAAGCTATTTTGAGTTTTCTTGGCAAAGGGCAAATAGCGTTGTAAATTCTCATCGATCGGATTAAGGGGTACGCCACTAAATAAGAGGTTGCTCACCTTGCAAAATAGATTATACCCGCCAAATAGAACTTCCCCCGACTCCAGCCCAGCCGTGTATCCCTCATCGTTAATGTGAAGAATTTCCTGCACTGGGCGACTCCAACTATGAATCCAACTGCCGAACGACAGGCTAACTTTACTCAACTGCGCTCGATCGTTAAGCTTACGCGCCAATTCCATGCCCAAGACCCCAAACTCATACCCCGTCTGATAATTCCCTAGAACAATTCCCGATAACCAACCATAGTTGCCATACCCTTTCACGGTTTCAGGAATATAACCATGCTGCAAGGAAAGTGCCACAATTTTTGCAGAAATTAGAATATACAGATCCAGATTAGAGGTGAGGTAAACTGGAGGATCGAGATTGACCAACAGTTGTACTGCAATCCGAATTCTGGGATCGGTGGCTTCGGCTAAATCATCGAGTAATGATAAGACTGAATGCTCTTGTAGGTAGCGATTAATGCTGGCAACTTCCTGCTGAATTTCTGGTTGTAGCCGATCGGTGCTGATATCAATGTCTAACAGCTTTAGGGCTTGCATCCCAGCAGCAATCGCGGCTTGATGCTGTCCTAAGAAAGTGTGCTGTACAACCAGTAAGTTATACACTTCAGCCTGTACCAATAAATTTGTTGTTTGAGCAAGAATCTGTTCAACTAATGCGGTCGATTGCTCAAAGTGACCACAAAGAAACTCGACTTCTGCGAGTTGTCGATGCAAGGTCAAGGCTAAACTATTCGTGTCTTGCCAACCGGTTGTGTCTAGTAGTTCAATTCCTAGTTTGAGATACTCGGCGGCGGCTGTATAAGCGGTTGATGTTTTGGCTTTTAGTCCAGCGATGTAGCTTAGTTGGGCAATCTGCCGACGTTCTATCGGATCGACAATTAGCGCTCGTCCCTGACTCAACTGACTAACAACTTTAAAGATCTGGTCATCTTGCTCTGTCTGCGAAAAACTTTGTAGCAATAAACGACCAATTTGCAAATGCTGACTTGCTCGTTGTTCCGGCGGAATCAAAGAATAGGCAGCCTGTTGGACGCGATCGTGCGAGAACTTGTAAGGAACGGCGATCTCACCACCGCGCTCGATGCTGTCTAAGTCATTTAATTGGAAAAACTTGTAGGTTTCAGCGATAGGGAGAATTAGTCCTTCCTGTAGGGCTTTCCATAGATGAGTCGCTGTATCGATCGACGACTGTTCTGAGATCGGTGCCAAGGTTTGCAAATCAAATTGGTTGCCAATACAAGCTGCCAACTTCAAAACTGCTTGAGTTGCTGCCGGAAGTTTCTGCAACTGCAATGCCATGAACTCTACCACATCATCAGTTAATGTCAATTGGCGCACCGTGGTCAGGTCACATTGCCAGTAGCCAAGTTCTGGATGGAACTGAATCCAACCCTCCTCGTGTAGTGCCTTGAGAAACTGGGTTGTAAAAAAGGGATTTCCTTTAGTTTTCTGATACACCAATTGCGTCAAGGGGTAAGCCAGGTCATTGGTACAACTCAGGGTGTCTGCCACCAACTGATTCACCGTTGTTTCTACCAGGGGTTCCAGGATAATGGTATTGACGATTGACTTGGCTGTCTGAATCTGCTCCAACGTCAGCATCAAGGGATGAGCTGGAAACACTTCATTATCTCGATAGGCTCCTAGAATGAGTAAATATCCCGAACTTGCTTCACTCATAAGTAATGTTAGCAAGTTGAGGGAGGCTGAATCTGCCCATTGCAAGTCGTCCAGGAATATGACCAGAGGATGATCGGGGGTTGTGAAAACCTGGATGAATTTCTGAAATAGTAAATTGAAACGATTTTGGACAGCGCTACCGGAGAATTCTGGCACCAATGGCTGTTGCCCGATAATCTGTTCTAGTTCGGGAATCACATCTACAATTACCTGCCCGTTTTTGCCCACAGCGTCGAGAATTTTGACTTTCCACGTCGTCAATTGAGCATCGCTCTCACTCAACAGTTGCCCCATCAAGTCACGAAACGCTTGCACAAAGGCAGAGAAAGGAATATTGCGCTGGAACTGATCGAACTTACCTTTGATGAAGTAACCCCGTTGCCGCACGATCGGTTTATGGATTTCGTTGATAACGGCTGTTTTACCAATACCCGAAAATCCAGCCACGAGCATGAGTTCATTACGAGAGGGAGGAGGGTTAGATTCTTCCCCATTCCCCGCTCCCGCTATTCGCTCAAATGCTTCTAACAACGTCTGTACTTCCACTTCTCGACCGTAGAGTTTTCCGGGAATCAAGAAGCGATCGCTCAAGTCGCGCTGTCCTAACTCAAACAGGGCGATCGTACCTGTCGCTTTCCACGCTTGTAAACACTGTTCTAAATCGTGCTTGAGTCCCAACGCACTTTGATAGCGGTCTTCTGCGTTTTTTGCCATCAGTTTGGCAACGATCGCTGCCACCATTGCTGGCACATCCACCTGCACCTGATTGACCGATATGGGAACTTTGGCAATGTGACAATGCACTAACTCCAGAGGATCGTCCCCTGCAAACGGCAGTTGTCCGCTCAACAGTTGGTAGAGGGTGATGCCTAATGCATAGAAATCGGCGCGATAATCAATGCCGCGATTCATGCGCCCTGTTTGTTCGGGAGCAAGATATGCCAGCGTACCTTCTAAAATGTTGGGACTTTGAATTTCCTGAGTTTCACGAGGCAGTAAGGAAGCAATGCTGAAATCAATTAGTTTAATTTGTTTTGAATCAGGATGAATTAAAATATTGGCGGGTTTGATGTCTTTATGCACCACCCGATACTGGCAGAGATGGTGAAGAATTTCCGTGAGTTGCAGGGCGATCGCTAACACCTCGGTTAGATCCAAAGCGTGCTGCTTTCCATATTGCTCCAGCGACATGCTGCCAAAATCTTCCATTACTAGTATGTAGCTATTTCCTAGCGGTTCTAAGCTCAAAGGTTGGACAACGCCAGGAATGGGCAGGTGTTTTGCGATCGTATACTGATTGCGAAACTGCACCAACTCGCTAAAGCTCGGATGCTCTCTTTGCAGCACCTTGATAACCATTGATCGTTGCTGGGCAGTTTGGATGGCTCGATACACTACTGTTCGAGAACTTAGATACAGTTGCTCAACAATGGCATAGCCAGCGATTGTAGGGAATGAATCAGAGGTGCTTGTAGGAGAATGCATACAGTTTGGCTAGTGTTAACCCATATCCTTTAGAATTCCCAAATTTTCTGGCGATCGCATCTTGAATCCTCACAGCTTACAAACTTTTGAGTCGCAGCAATCTCACTCGATTGGTCGATCGTCTCGAAGCTGCTGCAAAATTTTACGACCTTCGGGATCGTGAATGCTCGCGGGTGTGGTCAAAAGTAGTTGGTAAGTGAGCGATCGCTCATTCGTGAGAGGTTAAGGTCAGTTACTATTTGTCACTAAGCAATAGTACTTAAAATATCCCTAGAATCGGGCTAAAATTGGGGTTGAAAACACAATTTTTGAGCAGGCGATGCCTGCGGTATTTGCTAGCCTACGCGTAAGTTTGATATGCATCTTTTATTCTTACTCCATTGGTTCTGTACAAGAGTTAATTTCATACCTGTGCTTGTGACAAATTCAGTAGACCAAAAACTTTTGAAAGTTAACGAAAGAATAAGGGTTGCAGCCGAACTTTTTCGGGCTGGCGATCGCGACTAGTCACGATCGCTCTTAAACCCACCCAGGACTTACGCAACTGGCACAATCAGTCTCAGTGCAACCGTGAGAGCTAAAATAAAGAACCTTTGTCAATCAGTTAAAATACTCAAATGTACTTATGTAAAAATGATAATCGTGTGAGGGGAAGAGTGAGCAGGCGAACGTCGCTAGCCTGCTCATCACGATTCAATTTGGTCAAAATATAAATATGTTGAATCATTAGAATGGAGCCAAGAAGAGTTAGAATGTGGTAAAATAATTAAAATTAAATCGTTTCCATCTCATAAAAAAGTCAGGGCAAACGCATCTAAATATAGTATAGATATACTAAGTGAAGGATAATCGCGGGTGTCAGGAAGGTTAAGCGAGGATATGATGCACAAAACAGCATTGTCAATGTTGTTACTGAATTTATCAATCTTTTTGATTGTTGTGAAGATGCTGGTGTAAGTTAATTGTTCAAGCTTGGTTTAACCCTCCGTCTTGGCATCATTATTATTGTTTTGTTCCATAAGATAATCACAGATCCGGTGGATTTGTTGGCTATTCTCAGCAACAAGCTGCATGGCTTGAGTGGTAACCATCATTAATTCAGTTAAGCGATCGACACGTTGCTCTAACTTACCAAGTGTTGCTGCATTTTCTAAGGTTTGTCTTTCTAGACGTATAAGCATATCATCATGCTTAGCAACTGTTTCAACAGTGCTCGTAGCTATTTGTGCAACCTGTGTCATAAGTGGAGCTAACTGATTTAGCATTTCAGCATGGGTTGTTAGCATTTGTTCCAAGCGTTCAAGTCTGTTTTGAGGTCCGTTCTGCGTCATGCTGCTTCCCCTATCTTTTGCTCTTTCTCTTCGGACAGTGGTTTGAACACATCAAAATGTCCCTGCTTCCACAATTGCTCAATTGCGTTTTCCATTGCACTTCGCGTTAATTCTGGTAAAACAATCAACCCTGGTGGAGCCAAAAAAGGAGAGCCTAACTCTTCTTCCTCTTCTAAATCTTGCTGTAAGCGAATAGGATCTATAAAATAAACTGAGTAAGTTTTGCCATCCTCGCAAAGGACAATCCCATCATTTCTACATCCTTTCATCGGTGTTTCTACATCATCTCTTTCATCCCAACCATACTTAAACACTAGTTTAGGCAAAATTTTCATATCGTTTTTTCAATCCTTATTATTTGCTATGACAAGCTTACCAGACGGCGATTGCCAAGCCCATCCTTAGAGCTGTACGTTTGCTGATTTTTAGAGTCGAAAAGGAATGAATGCCTTATTGTCTAAGGAAAAAACCTGATTTTAGATCTGACTTTACCAATACCATGTAATACTTGGAAAAGCTGAAGTGCGATCGGGCTTGGGAGAATTGTATAGGAGGTAGTAGATAGTAGACTTCCTGGTAGGAAAGTGTACTACTAGAGTTACACATATTACCGATAATTTGATGGTAAAGATAATCATGCTTGAGATAGTGGGGAGTTGAGAATGAAAAGGTCACCCAGGAATTTCACATTTGCGTAATCCTAGTGAAACAGGAAATTAATAGTATCTATAGAAAGTAAGAAGAAACGTTGCTCCAGCAACGCTTATGGTAATTAACACGGTACGATAAAAAGTAGTAAGTAATTATACTATAAACAAAAATTTCGTATATTTCGTTTTTTTCGGATATTGCGATTTTCGTATTGTAGAATTAGAATATCACTAGCAAACACAATAACAGGATTTTCTAATTCCTGTCTTTATTACAGGAACAAGTAATCTAACACCTTGCACCTTCTAAATAAGGATAGGGCTGCCCATCTTCTTACAAAATAACCAGGTCTTGAAGCTGTGCTTTTGTAATAAGACGATGGGACAAGACATAAATAACTTGATTAAGGTATAGAACCATGGCTAAGAACTTGCTTGTAACTATTGACACTCCCAAAAAACCTTGTGGTGATGCCAGAAAAAAGTTTGAGCAATATTACCAAAAAAATACACCTAAATTAGTTAACGCAAATGGTGAAGAAATACCTATTTCCGATAATGTTTTTAAAGTTTTACAAGAAATTCTGCCAGCACTTGAGCAGGGTAGAACAATAGTAACGATCTCTCCAGCAAACAGTGAGCTGACAACTCAAGAAGCTGCAGATATCCTGAATGTTTCCCGTCCTTATCTCATCAAACTTTTAAACAATAATGAAATTCCTCATGTAAAAACGGGCAGTCATCGTCGGATTAAATTAAAAGACGTAATGGACTATAAAGAAAAGAGAGAAGCTCAAACTGCTCAATCATTCAACAAACTTACGGAAATAATGCAAGATAACGGTTTATTTGACTAAGATAATAAGTAACATTTATTGCTTTTGACTGTGAGAAACTTTTCTGCGCTTCTCGACGCTTGTGTTCTTTTCCCTACCTCTTTGTCTGATACATTATTAACTACGGCATATAAAGGATTATATCGAGTTCATTTCTCTATTCAAATCGTAGATGAAGCGGTTCGGAACCGAGTAAAGAGGGGGAAAATGAATCAAGCGTCTGCAGATAAGTTTAAGGCAGCCTTGTTTGATGCTTTTCCTCAAGCACTAGTAGAAGCGCCTAAGAATTTGGAAAACAAGGTTGAAAATCACCCAAAAGATCGTCATGTGCTAGCATCTGCTGTTCATGCAAAAGTTGATATAATTGTTACATCAAATTTGAAGCATTTTTCTGAGTCATCTCTCTTACCCTGGGATATAGAAGCCATGCATCCAGATGATTTCTTAATTTACCTATGTGATAGATATGGAGATGACGTTTTATATGATTTACTTACTGAACAAATTAGTAGGTACAAAAAACCTCCTTATACTTATCTAGAATTTTTGTCACAATTTTAGAAACAACAACCGAAATTTTCTAGCCGAATGTTGAATTATACTCTGAACTCTTTATAATTTTGCGCTCAAAAAATTGTTGACATGAGTTTAAAAACCGTTGGGGAATTTCTAAATTATCCCCCCAATGCAAGTGAATATAAGAAGCGTGTAGGGAAGAAGGTAAACTCCATCCCTCATCGCCTGTAAATTCTTGAGAATCGTAGCGGTAAGTTTGAAAGAGCGATCGCTCTTGAGTTAAAGTTAAACGGGAACGATGAAACTCATGCCCGCGAACAGTTGTACCTGCAAGGACTAACAAACCATCTTGTTGGGCAATGGCTCGACGATACCCTAATGTCAGACGCTTATCCATAACGGCTGTTGTTGGCAAAACTCCAACCATTGACCAGGATTTCCCTTCAAAATCAATAATTTCTTTGCACAAGTACATTAACCCTCCACACTCAGCTATTGTCGGTATTCCAGAAACAATAGCTGAGCGAACTGCTGTCAGAACGTTAGTATTTTCTGATAATTGCCGTGCAAAAACTTCTGGAAAACCTCCTCCAAAATACATTCCTTGAATGCCTTGTGGTAGTTCGGTATCTTCTAAAGGACTCCAAAAAACAAGTTCTGCACCTAACTCTTGTAGTACATCAAGATTGTCTTGGTAGTAAAAATTAAAGGCGCGATCGCGTGCAATTGCTACTTTAGCGACTGGGGACTGGAGTTTGGGGACTGGGAAAGATAATGTTCTGTGTTCTCTTTTATCTGCGTGTATCTGCGTGCATCTGCGGTTTAAATTTTGTCTTTTTACTTCTAATAGTGGTAGCAAGCGTTCCCAATCAAAACAAGAATCTCCTAAGTCGGCAAGTCGGTTAATCAAAGCATCCATTTGAGGAAGTTCTGCTGTTGGAACTAAACCTAAATGGCGATCGGGAATTGTAATGTTATCTTCGCGTCGTAAAACTCCCAGAATTGGCAACTGTAAAGGTTGGAGAGCATTTTTGAGAAGATCGAGGTGGCGATCGCTTCCCACGCGATTTAAGATGACACCAACAATCTTTACTGCGGGATCGTAAGAACGATAACCGTGAGCTATTGCTGCTACAGAACCAGATAACCGACTGCTATCAATCACCAGGACTACAGGTAAATCCAGCAGCTTTGCGATGTGGGCGGTACTGGCGATTGGGGAACTCGGAGTCCCCTTTGGGGATAAGGGGCAATGGCGATTGGGGATTAGAGGTTGATATTTTTTCTCCATTTCTTGTTCCCAATCCCTAGTACCGAGTTCCCAATCCCTAATTCCCACTCCATCAAACAATCCCATCACGCCTTCGGCGATCGCATATTCACACAGTTGGGCGTGATGTGTAAAACATTCTTGTACGTACTTCTCCGAGGTCAACACGGGGTCTAAATTACGACAAGCACGACCAGTGACATATTGGTGAAACATTGGATCGATATAATCGGGACCAACTTTGAAAGATTGTACTTGAAGACTGCGACGACACAAAGACGCCAAAAAGGTGAGCGTAACTGTCGTCTTGCCCACCCCACTTCGTTCTCCGGCAATAATTAAAGGCATTGTTGATGGTTAATAGATAATAATTAAGACGGGCGAGGACGCCCGTCCCACAAGATTGGGTAATTGATTTCTTAGAAATCCCTAATTGCTGTTTATACCATTAACCATTAACTATTAACCAACTTAAGTGCTTGAGACGTAACTGCAAGACTTTCTTCCAAAAGTGCCTCGCGACCCCAGCGTTGGACTTGTTGACTTAACAAAACTTCTGCTTTTTGCTCGGAAAGGGAAGTTACGTGTTCAAACAAACCTTGTGCTTGAGCACCGCCTTGTGTTTCCAACCGCATACAACCACCTGTCTCAGAACAAATGAGCGTTCCACAGTTGGCTTGGGGATTAGTGGAACTCAGACGCAAAGCAATTAAGTCACCGGGAATATCGCCTACATCAGCAACTGGTACGCCTGCTAACTCTGCTTCTACTTGTCTTTGTTCTGGTGTCAGGAAGCTAACTCGCGTGATGTCGTAATCCCCAGTTTCTCTTTGATAAGAAACGGGACGCCATTGCAATCTGCTTGCCAACCATCCCAAATAAAGTAGTGCTTGTACGGAACTACCTTTTTCGTAATCGATATTAACTCTATCGATTTCTGATAAAGCAGCACGACGTTGTGGTGGATCGTAAGCTTCGGCTGTTAATTCTTGCCATCCTGAAAGACGACGCCAGTTGAGGTCAGCGATGGGTACGCCATTGTCTATTAACCCTTGCAAGTTCAGTAAATCTTTTTCTGGCTCGTTAAAGTAACATGAATCTACAATAACGTTGTTGCAAACTCCTGACAGCCGCTTAAACAATGGGTTGTTGATATCTGGTGTTCCCTTCCACCACAGGAACTTGGGTAGCCCACCAATCAACAATGCTGGAAGCATCCCGCCTATTCTTTCCAAAGCTGCGGCGGTTCCTGAGAGAGTGATGTACTCACAGCAGACGAGAGTATTTGAAGACTGTTTTTGGATGGGGCAATAAGCAGAAACTTGAGCCTTGACACCTGTGTCTTCACCTGCTGTTGGCGACAGGTTAATAATTCGGCATGGGTTGCGGATGGCTATTTCATCTGCAATTGTGGGGCTTGCAGCAACTGAGCCATAGGGAGCACTTGTACCATTGCCATCACCTGTGGCACCACTTGCATAACGTTTGGCAAATTCTTCCCGCAATAGGGCAATGGTTTCTTCTGTCGCTGTTCCAGTCTCAGCTAATCCGTTCTTTTTCTGTACTTCTTTCAATGCTGCTCGCATCTGAGGTCCAAAAATACCATCAATCGGACCATGATAATATCCCAATGTTGCTAACAGAAGCTGAGTTTCTTCTGGTTCGTATACCACTAAAGTAAATGTGGTTGCACGTGTAGCAGCAGGAAGCGTACCATCCTCGCCTGCAATGCCATAACTTTGCCAAATTTGGCTGAGTTCCGCATCAATTTCTGTGAGCGAAACATCTTTGGGTGCTTGAAGTGAAAAAATTGTAGGAGCTTGGGAAGTCATAGTAATGAATGCTAATTGTTAGTGGTTAGTGGTTAGTGGTTAGTGGTTAGTGGTTAGTCTTGACTACTAACTACTAACTACTAACTACTAACCAAAAATTTAAAGTCTCCGCCAACGGCGACCGTCTTGGTTAATCAAGAGTTCTGCTTCGGCTGGTTCCCATGTACCGGCTTCATACTTGGGAACTGTCGCCGGATCTGCAGGTGCATCCCATACTGAAAGCACTGGTGTGACGACTTGCCAAGCTGCTTCCACTTCATCTGCTCTTGTAAATAATGACTGGTCGCCCATCATACAATCTAGCAGAAGGCGATCGTATGCATCTGAAGTTGCTGCAATTCCGAAGGAACCGTATGTGAAATCCATGTCAACAGAACGAGTCCGGAATTCTGCCCCTGGCATTTTTACCTCGAAACGCAAAGAAATTCCTTCGTTTGGTTGAATCCGCATCGCTAGGATGTTACTACCCATCTGTTGAGAAGCCGATGGGAACATCTGAGAGGGAACTTCACGGAAGTGGATGGAAATCTCACTGACTTTTTTTGGCATCCGCTTACCAGTACGTAGGTAGAATGGAACTCCTTGCCAACGCCAATTATCAACCAGGAATTTTACTGCTACGTAAGTGGGTGTTGTCGAACCGGGATTAACCCCTGGTTCTTCATGATATCCAGGAACGGTTTTTCCTTTCATCCAACCCGCACTGTACTGACCTCGTACTGCCGAACGGTGTAGATTTTGAATATCAGCTAAACGAGTCGCTTGAAGAACTTTGACTTTCTCTGTCCTGAGACTGTCGGCATCTAAAGCGTTTGGTGGTTCGATCGCTGTTAAGCAGAAAAGTTGCATGAGGTGGTTCTGCAACATATCGCGCAAGGCACCAGAACTTTCATAATACCCTGCCCTGTCTTCCACACCGACTGTTTCTGCTACAGTAATCTGTACGTGGTCAACAAAACGACGGTTCCATAGTGGTTCAAAGATGGCGTTAGCAAAGCGGAACACCAACAAATTCTGAACTGTTTCTTTACCTAAGTAGTGGTCAATCCGGTAAACTTGGCTTTCGTGGCAATATTTCTGTACCACTCGGTTCAAGCTTTGAGCAGATGCTAAATCCCGACCAAAAGGTTTTTCAATCACCAAACGATGCTTGTAGGGGTCTTCTAACATACCCGCATTTCCAAGCTGCTTGATACCCTCGGCAAAGAATTTCGGTGCAACGGAAAGATAGAAAATTCTATTTCCCCTTGTTCCGCGTTTTTCGTCTAATTCAGTTAATAAATTATTTAGCTTTTGGTAGCTTTCTGGGTTATCCATATCCCCAGAACAGTAATACAAACCTTGGGAGAAATCTTGCCACAGCCCTTCTGCACCAAGCCCGTCAGAAAACTCCTCAATACCCTGGCGCATTTGTTCGCGGAAGTAATCGTGAGTCCAGTCTCTCCGCGCTACACCAACTATAGTAGTTTCGGGGGGAATGCGCCGTTCTTTGCGTAATTTGTAAAGCGCTGGAACGAGTTTGCGCTGAGTTAAATCGCCGGAAGCACCATAGATAACTATGATTTGAGGTTCGGGCATCCGTTGCTGTTGCAAACCAACCCGCAACGGGTTTTCTAGGAATGTGACCATAACAAGTTTGGTTGTGTGTTTTGTGATTGTGGGGATTGTGGGGTCCCCTCTGGGGATAAGGGGTAATGGGGATTGGGAATTGGGGAACTCGGGGCCCCCTCCTTGTTGAGGGGCAATGGGGAGTAGAAGTTAATTTTCTTACCTAGTCCCCAGTCCCCAGTCCCTATTCCCTAAACAGGTGACAACTGTCTCACCTTAGTTTCCAAGGACTTCATCAACGATTCAAAGGGTTTGATAAACTTATCAATACCTTCACTCAGAAGTTCATCCATGACTGTGTTGATATCGATGTTGATGTCTGGATCTTTGAGGCTTTCGATAAGTTGGTAAGCTTCTTCTACTCCTGTTTCCACGCGATTCTCGACATTGCAGTGGTCGGCACAAGCGTCTATGGTTACAGGTGGTAGGGTGTTTACGGTATCGGGACCGATTAACTCATCAACATACATCACGTCGCTGTAATTGGGGTCTTTGGTGCTGGTGCTTGCCCATAGCAAGCGTTGCACTTGAGCACCTTTGGCTGCTAATGCTTTCCAACGCTCTTCGTTGATAATCTTTTTGTACTCTTGATAAGCAATCTTGGCGTTTGCGATCGCGACTTTTCCTTTCACTGCTTTTAGCTTAGCTTCTACTGTGATATCGTCAACACCTTTTTGCAATTTTGCGTCTATCTTACCATCAATGTTGGTATCGATTCTGCTTAAGAAGAAACTAGCAACAGAGGCAATTTTACTAATGTCTTTACCTTCTGCAACTCGTCGTTCCAAACCACGAATATAAGCCCAAGCCGTATTAATATAGCTTTGAACGGAGAACAGTAGGGTCACGTTGACGCTGATGCCTTCATAAATTGCTTGCTCAACAGCTGGCAAACCCGCCTCTGTACCGGGGATTTTAATCATCAGATTTTCCTTAGCAACTTCTTTGTAGTAGCGACGGGCTTCTTTGATTGTTGCCTCAGTATCGTGAGCAATAGTTGGTGGCACTTCTATACTGACATAACCATCCAATCCTTTAGTAGCATCGTAAACAGGGCGTAAAATATCACAAGCATTGCGGATATCTGCAAAAGCTAGCGATTCATAAATTTTGTATGTCGGTAGTCCCGCACGGATTCCCGATTCAATATCAGCATCATAAATGGCATTCCCAGCGATCGCTTTTTCAAAAATAGCTGGGTTAGAAGTAATCCCACAGATTCCTTTGTTTTCAACCAAGTCTTTGAGTTCGCCTGATTGAACGATATCGCGGCTCAAATTATCCATCCAGATACTTTGACCGAGCCCTTTAATCTCTAGTAGTTGATTAGTCGTCATAATTGTACCTGTTTTATGCGTGTACGTTAGTTGTTGGTTGTTAGTTGTTAGTTGTTGGTTGTTGGTTGTTGATTGTTAGTTGCTCTACTAACCACTAACCACTAACCACTAACCACTAACCACTAACTACCAACTAATGCCCATTTTGAATAAAAGACTCTACTTTCGCTACATCCTTTGGGCTACCAATAATCAAAGGAGTGCGTTGATGTAGTTTCTTTGGCACCACATCTAAAATTTCCGTGTGTCCTGTAGTTGCGCGACCACCTGCTTGCTCGATTACATAGGCTAAAGGAGCCGATTCATAAAGTAAACGCAATTTCCCTTCTGGTTTTGGCAGCGTTCCTGGGTAAAGAAATACACCACCTTGCACCAAGATTCTGTGAATATCACTTACCATCGCTCCACTATAGCGAGCGGTATAACCTTCTGTTCTATGAACGTAACGGATGTACTCGCGAATTGGTTCATCCCACTGCCAAAAGTTACCCTCGTTAACACTGTATACGGAACCACGGTCGGGAATGCGAATGTTCTCATCTGTAAGGATAAACTCCCCTAAACTGGGGTCGAGGGTAAACGAGTGAACGCCCTTACCTATAGTATAGATCAGCATCGTGCTGGGGCCGTAGAGTATGTATCCGGCGGCTATTTGCTTGCGTCCTGGAGCCAGTAAATCTCGTGCTTCTCCGTCGAGATCCTCTCCTTCTTGTTGCCGAATCGAGAAGATAGAACCCAAACTGAGATTTATATCAGTATTTGACGAGCCATCAATGGGGTCGTATAGCAGGGTGTAGCGACCTATGGGGCAGTTTTCGGGAATGTAATAGGGTTTTTCCATTTCCTCAGATGCCAAGCGACATACTAAACCGCTTTGCTTGAACACTGAGATAAAAACGTCATTGGCATAGACATCCATTTTTTTAACGGATTCTCCCTGTACGTTCACTTCCCCGGTAAATCCAAGAACCCCTTCCATTAAACCAGCACGACTAAGGCGACGTGCAATTAACTTACCAGCCAGAGCAATTCGATTCATCAAAGTACTCAAATCTTGTGCTTCTGGCGAAAAACTTTGAAGTTGCTGTAGGACATGACGGGATAATGTAGTACAATCACGGTCTAACGCCCGGTCTGCTGCTTCGTTATTAAGCGACTCCAAAGATTCTGGCGCTTTAGTCATTGTTATGTCCTCCCGTTCATAGTGGGTATTTACTTGGTTCGTCCCGTGCGTCACAACTGTTTGTTGCTGCCTCTATCTTAGAAAGGTAAATTGACCACTCAAATGGGTTTTTACATAAACTAAAGAATCAATTCCAAATTGGAGCTATACCAAACGGGAATGGGGAGTAGGGGAGCCAGCGCCCCTTTGGGGTTCGCCAGTCGCCTACGAATGTTACCTTTCTGCAGCGCTGGCTCACCGTGCGGGGGTCTCCCCCGTTGAGGCGACTGGCGTAGTAGGGAATGGTATACTCAGCAAATATACTTATTAATTTTGAACGTATCAATCGCTGTTGTCATTCACCTCTATTTCATCCTGTAGATAGAGAGGGTAGCTTGAGCGATCGCTACAATGGCTATTAAATCACAAAGCATGTTAATCCTACTGTTATTCAAGCACCCACCCGCCGGGAAACTTGCCTTTTGGTTGTTTTGTTTCTGCCAAACACGCTTTGGCTCAGCAAAATGTTGCAAGCTGTGACCTGTCTCACTTTGCCACAACTTGCCGTTTGCACTCCTAATTTAAGTGCAAGAAACAACTGTTTCTAGAAAACTTAGCAGTTAATAGCTTGCGTAACTAGAAGACAATTTGTTATCATCGTATTCTGCTTTTAATAAGACTCTTGTTTTTTCACCCAACTACCTCGTCTATTGCCATTGCCATTATTTTCTTCTCGTGGTTTGGCTTTATTGACTCTGAGTTGACGACCCATCCATTCTGCACCATCTAATTCAGATATGGCTGCATCCTCTTGTGTGTCCTCATTCATGTCAACGAAAGCAAAACCTCGAAGTCGTCCTGTTTCGCGATCGGTAGGTAAAACAACTCTTTTGACCTCGCCGTATTCTGCAAATACAACTTTTAAGTCTTCTTCAGTGGCGCGGTAGGAGAGATTTCCAACGTAAATAGTCATGTGAATCACGTAAATCGCAACGAAGAGCGAAAAGTTAGGCATAAATGTACAGGTAAAACCAACAGCAAAGACTGTTCAGTCTCATCTGACTTGCAGATAGAATGTCGTGTAATGAAAATGTAACTTTGGACAGTTACGTCATTACAGAATATCCTTCTGTTAAGCTAAGTTTTCGCATACGCTCATATCATAACCGATCGCGTTGTTTTTCAAAGTATGAGATTTTACAAACATATATAAGTTATAATCAGTCTCTCTTATATATCTTATTTGTTCTATGATTAACTGAATTTAATAAGGATTTTTCTAAGCTTCAAGAGAAAAATCTACCTATTTATGTAGATGCGAAATTAACTTTTTAATACCTATTTAACCTAGATTAAGGGTAAGTTAAACTTACCCTCAAACCTTTACCAGAGTGACAGCATTCAAATGTTAGTCAATAGAAATTGTTTGTGGCCCATTTGCTTTGCCGTTATGTGCCTGAATGGTGGTGGAAGTATAAGTACTTGTACCTAATTGTTGAGACAGCCAACTTTTAACAGGGTCATCTGCAAGGTTTAGTTTTAGCATTCCAGAGACAAATCCACCCATAAAGGAAATTGGGTGTTGAGTCAGTTGTTTAAATATTGGTGAGAATTCTTCAAGAAACATCAGGAATCTCCTAATTAGTAGGGGGTAGAGACTAGGGAGTAGGGGGTAGAGACTAGGGAGTAGGGGTGCTCCAAGCGGCAGACCCCCATCTCTTGTTCCCAGGCGGAGCCTGGGAACGAGAGACGACGAGAGACGAGAGATGCGTGTCAATAACGCTAGCAGGGGTGGGGGTATTTCTAACCCCTAACCTCTAACCCCTCTCATTATTTTGTTCGGGCATCATGCACTTATCTGAGTCACACCCAGCAGGTCCGGCTTCCATTAACTCACCAAAATCATAGTTACTTAAAACGCCATGAAAATCATCTGTTTTACGGCGCATTTCTATTTCCTTCATGAACTGTTCGTAGTGCTCTTTTGAAATTGGCTCGAAAGGCAAGCGGGGGAAAGTTTGGAGATCGTCAAATCTGGCAAGCAGTGCAGCACTCATGTAACCTTCATCATCTCTGATGGCTTCATATATCCGAGTTCCCAAAGCTTCCACTTCATTTTCTCGGAGTTCAATGGTTGCTGAAGTGTTGTGTGTAACGTAAAACTTTTGGACTTGCATATAAAAATCCATTTGGGCGAGGGCGCTAAATTGACTGATATCAATTTCATCAGCACCTGGTAGATCTGCCCAAAGTACGGAGACGGGGATCTCCACAAGCCATTCGCTGACTCGCGGATCTAAGGGATCGTTCAACAAATTACCCTGTTCGTCTTTATCAGATTGGGAGGGGATGACGTTGTAGCCGTAGTCAATACAAGCTAAGGCAACAGGGTCATTTTTACGGAAGGTAATCCGTCGCAAAAATCTTTGTGCTTTGGGAGGATGCCATCCTGGGCTAGCACCTGTTAATAAGGACTTCGTACCGCTAGGCTGAACAGTGGTACAACGGTTGGGACGCTTGAGATTGTGGCGATCGCAATAATCCCAAACAACACGATGAACTGTATCTTGCCAGAAACTCAGGTATTCCTGTTCTTGACGCTTAAACGCCAATCCTTGAGTTGTTTCCGGTCTTCCTTCTGCCCACCAACGCAACCAATCAACGCCAAAAGCACGGACAAAGAAATCAAATAACCCCGTGAAAGAAACACCCACAATGGGATCTAATTCACGGCTGTACTGATAGCGGGGTTCAAGAAACTCGTGGTGCAAAAGTGATGCTACAGAAAGTGCTCCTGCAGTGAAAGCTTCTTCTTGTTCTTTGTAGTTCAGTGGGTCAATTTGATTGAGATGAACCTCAGCCAAATTACAGTTTCCAGTTAGAGTATTGCCAAAAACTCCCTTATGATATTCCGGTTCATTAAAGCAGTAAGTATCGTGTAGTCCCGGCAATTCTTCAACACTTCTTACAACTTGCCATTTCCCTTTAGATTTTGCCTTGGTTCCTTTACTCACATTCAAACGCTGACAAGGGATACTACCACAGTCTGTTATTTGTAAGTAGTACAAATCCCGACTTCTGATACCATGATTTGTTGTTGCACCTTTATGAGCACAAAGGTTGAGTGATGAACGGACACCGCATTTAGTCAGTAGTAATTGAACTCGGTAAGCACGTTCGTAGTCAGAAATATAAATTCTGATGCCGTTGCTTTTTGTGTTCGAGCCATCTGTATCGGCTAGACCTGCGATAAAGTGTAAGATAGCTTGACGGTTCCAGCTAGCAATTACATTTAGCGATTCTGGATTGGTCTTTAAACTTTTCAAAAATTCCCCAGAAAAACCGAGATCTGTTACATCTGTAAAAGTAGGCAAGTAGCCATAAGTTCTTTCACTAGACTTACTTCCTGCTACAGATAAAGCTGATTTCTTTTCGTACAGCCTAACTTTAGCATTGTTATTTCGATCTGTAGTTCCATCTCCTACAGCTACCCCTAAAGTATAGGCATACTCTGGTTCAATATTTAATCCATCTTCATACTGAATAGTGAAAGGTTCTGTATGAATGGTATATGGGCTAGTATCCATCAAATCCTTTGTTTGGACTTCCTGATACACTTTGCCAAAGCGATCTTTCACAAAAAAACGATGATACTCAGTTACATCTAAGTAAGAACCATCGCCAAAACGAACTCGATACAGCTTGCGCTCGCTACCTGTTCTAAAAGGTGTTACTTGGCTCCATCTTTGTCCATTCCAGATTTCAACTTCTGAGCCTACAATTTCCGTAATTTTGTGCATTCCATCTCTAGTAATGAGCAGAGTATCACCACTTACACAATGGAAGTTACTACCAATTATCTCACCACATGGGTTCAGACCAAATCGAGCTAAACGATGTTCTAACTCACTTTGAGAAATGTGAGGATACTTTTCTTGCAACCAAGCTTCTGCTTTTCCTTGTGCATAAGCTTTGAGAAACTCAACTTTTTGTTCTTGAGTGACAAGGTCACAGTTAGCTCTAGCTACAGCTTCACCAGCCCATTGAATTGCACCTTCCCCACTGTAGTATTGTTTGCGGACAGCATCAATACATTCTTCCAGAGTTGGTTTATGATGAAATACCCTGCTGTGATTCGCCATCCTGAGAGCATCGCGTTCGGGATCGATGCGCCAGTTCCCCTGAGTATCCTGTTGCCATAAGTTATCTTTGGCAGTGCTTCCTAATTCATCCTTTCCATTGAACTGGCGCATTCCAGCTGAGTTATGAACTAGCAAGCCATCAGCAATAAATTCACCATCGCTCTCAACTTCTATGTCAAAAGTTTCAGCTTGACCTGCGGGAGCAACAAATTGAACTTCTATTGGTAACCAATGAGGATTTACCAAATCTTCTGCTATTAACGTGTCAAAATTGGCATCTCTGAAAAGTCCAGGTCTGCCTTTTGGCTCGACCCAAATGACATCAGCACGACACAGAGTTTCTGGTTTCCATCCTGTGACGGCTAATTCACGAACAAATTGATAGGGTAAGGTCAAGCCATTTTTCTTTGCTACCTTAATAGTATAGCCATCACGAACAGCAAATTGATTAATCAAAGCTACAGCAACAGCTTGAGATTGCAAACCTTGAATATGAATGCAATGACATCCTTCATAAACTTTTTCTCTACCTTTGAGAGTTTTTGTTTGACGTTCATGTAAGGTTGTAGCAATACCAAGAGAAAGAGCCAGCTTTTGAATTTTCCGTAAAAATTCCAATTTGCTAGAGTTAACCAGTACGTTTCGGGAGGGAGTTCCATCGGCGTCACTTAAGCCAGCTAAGAAAGCGGCACGAATTTCTCGATTTCCTTTCCAAACAAATTCTGGAATGACAGGACATTGCCAGGGCTGTTTATACTGTCCTAGTTCCTCAGCGAGTTCCTTGCGATAAACATTGATATTGGCATGACTACCTTGAATCTGTACAGCAGGGTTGTGACCTATACTGCTAAGAATTCTGAGAATTTTTTGCCCCAAAACACCCTGTAAGCGTTGAGTAGATAAGGCAAAGCTAACAACTCCACCCCCACCATTACGCATGCTGGTTGATTGCAAATCGGCATGACCATCACCAATGAAAAAACCTACTAACCATGCCCAATCGGTTGTAGAACATAACTGTCCCCTCAGATGAGGAACAGAGATCAGGCGATCGCCTGGTTGTAACTCACCAGCATACTTCCACTTATAGGATCGCAATCCGTCGTATACAGCAACGCGATGGTTAGCAGTACAACGAATTGAAGTAACAGGGGTACGTATTTCTACAACATCCTGTATACCTTGGATAAATTTATTTACCACTGGGCGGTACTCACCAGAGGAGGTTAAAACTAAATCCCCTAGCTGAATATCTTGAATGGGTTTCATGCCATCACTTGCAGAAACCCTTGTGCCGTAGGCGATACAGCGGCGAATGTTACCAGCAACAATCGTGACAGCTGCTTCATCAATCAACAAACAGCATTCTACTGAATTTAACTGTCTTCCTACAGCTTGATTTAAAATTGATGCACAACGCTGGTAAAGCCCTGGTAATTTGACAGGATTGGCAACTCCTCCAAAGCCGTTGAGTGGCTCTCCTGCTTTACGGACATCACTAATATCGACAATGACTTGAACTTCTTGTGTAAACCGTTCATCGGTTGAAAGTTCCAACAGTCTTTGATAAGACTGCACCCAACCCTGGCGGCTATCTCCAACACAAATTGTTACGAGATTGCCTTCTATTTTAACTTCTGTTTCCTCACGACGCTGTTCGGGAAGAGTACTGCCAATTTCTCCTTGGACTTTGACTAGGAGGCGATTGCGGATAGGAGGCAGTTGGTTGATATATTTGGGTTCTAGAACTGCTCCTGTTCCGCAACCCATCATCGCTAAGTCCATCATTAAACCAAAAGCACTCCAATCTACAGTGTTAGTAGATGTGCAGTTGTAGGCTCCAGAAAAATTCTTTGGCTGTAATAACCAGCTCGTACCTCCAACCCACAACCATCTTCCACTTGGCAATGCTTTTAAATTTCGCTGCATCCGACTCAGAATCTCAGCCTCTTCTGGCTGAAGCTTACCCAAGTCAATTAAACCCGATAAAGTGCGATCGCACACCTGCTCCCAAGTTTCTCTGACTCCGCCTTCTTTGCGGCGGCTGTAAGTTCTAAAAAACACTGGATTTGCTGCAGGAGCTGTTTCCGGAAATTTGGCACTCTTTAGGCGTTCTCTTTCTAGCTCGCGAACCATAATCAAGTCTTGTTGCTTTCTGACACAGATTACGACTATACGCTAACTGACTGAGAGGGTAAAGATTGCAAAATTTAAAAATTTACGCTAAGTCTAAGGATATACTTTATGTTGTTAGTTACTGGTCACTGGTCACTGGTGAGTCCAGCGCTGCAGGCGGGTCTCCCGCCGTAGGCGACTGGCGAACCCGTAAGGGTCACTGGTCTCTGTTGTTGGAGGATAGTTGGAAAATCTTGCGCCCTGGCGATCGCCCCTTGCTCGTGCTCTTCATCGCAATCGTAGCGAGCCACATTCGCGATATTTTCAACTAGCAACCGTTCGAGCAGATGGGCGTCCTGCCAACCGTACTGTTGTATTTCGGGGTTTTCTTGACGATACCAACCAGCTAAAAATTATTACTGATTCTCGAAGCGAAAAAATTGACCAAATAAAGTATCGTGCTTGGGGAGAAGCTTGCTGGTATTTTACGAACACCCGCGAGCAATTTCGTCTTGCAGGAGAATTGGTACTTGTAGATACCAATCATCCCGATCCAAAAATGCAAAAAGCCCGTCAGATTGCGTGGCAAGAGATTTCAGATAGCGCTCGCTTGCAATTCACTTGGCCCGATCCCGGTGAACCTAGAAGCTCGCAAGAGGCTTTCTCTCCATCACCTCCCGATTCAACTTTGCCTCTCACAAATTTTTGTTTGTTATTGCTCGACCCCGTTAAAGTGGATCGTCTTGAATTACAAGGCGATCCCCAAAATCGATGGTGTTATTTGCAGGATGAATCGCAAATTTGGTCTGTTGTAGCAGTTAATCCTTAAGTATATATAAATTCATGCTTTTATGCAAGACTCATGAACCCTTTGAAAGTGAGTGCATTTGTTGAACTCTCCAGACTTGACTCTTATTACTTGTTCATGAGTATAATTAAGTAAAAAATATTGCTACCGACCTTTATGGATTCTTTAAATGGCGATACTGAATTAACAATTATACAAGACTTACAATCAGATTTATATAATAGCGAATCTAATAAAAATCCAAATCTAACTGTATTATTCGAGAATATGGAAATTATGGAAAAGATTATAGAAATTTTAGAAGAAGTTTTTCTCAAAATCAGTCAATCCAACCAGACAGTCGCTCGACTGGAAAATACAAAACACAAAGATAGTCAAGTTATAGAATCCCTCGCTCTAAATTTTGGTGAAAGACTAGAAATTGAAGATACAGTAGAGCTTTTGTACGAGCAAATAGAAACTCTCAAGCAACTGTTGTACTACCAAGAGTTAGAAATGCAAGAGATAAGGCAAGAATTACATGATACAAATGTATATTTGTGTACTGCACTTAATTCACCTAGGCTAACACTTGATGAGGCAAAAGAAGTAGTGAAAAAAATTTTGGTAAGTAAAAAGCCTATCAGTGAAACTTTAGCAACACTCCTGAGCAGTATCTATAATTCGACCGTCGAACCTGTGAAGTTGGAACACGGAGAAAAAACAAATTCTATTCAACCTTTGATAAGCACTCCAGCCAATTGTAGACTTAGCAGTAATGAAGAGTCTCAAACTAAGATTAAGGTGGTGAGAAAGCAAGCTGCTGAAATTAGGGAGAAATCTAAAATGCTTAGACAGCAAGCTCTCGAGATTCAAGCTCAATATGGAGAGATTCAAGCTCAATACATGGAACTAGGAATTAAGTTTGTTGGCTCTCAAGCTGCATTCATGGCTAGTCATCCTAATATTACATATAGATCAAAGCTGAAAGCAATCGCTCGGTTCGACTAAAGTCGAACCGAGCGATTGCTCGATTGTGAATATAATTTGGCATAGCTCTTCTATGTCCCTGTGTCCCTCAATAATCGAAATAATTTCCATCAAGGAATCGCGATACCTAAAAAGAATAACATATATTGTCATACGGGAAACTTCGCACGCCTTCCATTAATTCAGGTCTTGCGTTTCATAAACTCTTCCTTATGTTCGTTAGGGATATCCTCTCGACTAAACCAGTGAAGAATTTCTGCTTTACACTATGGCTCAAAAATGCGATAAGTACTTTGATTTAGATTATAGGGAACGCGATACAAGAAACAGCTAAAATCATGCATTGCCTCCTACTCACCCAAATGTGAGGCGCAAAGGACATTGAAAAATATGATAACACCCTTTCTACAATAAACTGGGTTAGCGCTTAGGCAGTTTGAAGCGTGTTAGGTTCGGGTATCGATTCACCTTCCGCTTCCCAAGCTTCCAAATACATCTCAATCACTTCTTCACCATTACGAATTGCTGACTCACGAGTTTCTCCGTGAGTGCATGGCATAACAACGCGATCGGCTAACCACTAGCCACATCAACCAACTGAATGCCATCTGCTGAGTAATAATTGATTTGGGGAATGGGACATGGCAAGTCAAAGAATTTCTCCAAGCACAATCAAACTCTTTACACAAATGTTTCTTAGTGAGGGTGCTATGTCTGGAGTAAGTCCTAGTTTATACTGGGCTTCGGCTATTGCAATCGATGGTGTGATAGGTAGTACGTTCGGTGCAATCGTGTCTTTTACACTTGCTCTTTTTACAAATTGTGCTGACGCGCAAATCACCCCTGATAACACTCTACCCAGTAATTCCAACGTTCAATTAGAGGGTAGCACTTTCAATATCACAGGGGGAACACAAGCAGGAAGCAACTTGTTCCACAGCTTTCAAAAATTCTCTGTTCCTATTAACGGCACTGCTTTTTTCAATAATGCTGCGGACATTCAAAACATTATTAGTCGCGTAACGGGTGGATCGGTTTCAAATATTGATGGTATAATCCGGGCCAATGGTACGGCGAATTTGTTTTTGATTAATCCCAATGGGATTATTTTTGGTCCCAATGCCAGCTTAGATATCAGAGGAGCGTTTTTGGCAAGTACGGCAAGTAGCTTAAAATTTGCTGACAGCACTCAGTTCAGTGCAACTGCACCTCAAACCACACCATTACTAACTATCAGCGTACCGATTGGACTGCAATTTGGGGCAAATCCTAAAGGAATCCAACTGAACGGTGCTAGCCTCTTGGACAACCAAGTTGGTAGTACACGGATGTTAATTGGTGGTGACGTTGTCCTTAATAATAGTGGGATTAGAGCAAGGGGAGGTCGAGTTGAGTTAGGGGGATTGGCTGAAGCAGGGACAGTTAATCTAGCAATCAACAATAACGATGTCATTTTAAATTTCCCCCCAAAAACAGCAAGATCGGATGTATCACTAAGCGATGGATCTGTTGTAAATGTAAGCGGTGTAGGTGGTGGTAGCATTGTCATTAATGCCAATAATCTGAAAATGAGTGAAGGAAGTGCATTATGGGCAGGGATAATGTCAGGTTTGGGTTCGGTTGACAGTAAGGCAGGGAATATTGATATTAATGCTACAGGGGCGATCGATCTTACTAATGGTAGCTATATTCAGAATTTAATGTTCTCTAGAGCTGTGGGCAACGGTGGCGATATCAATATCTATGCTGAATCTGTTTCCGCAACAGATGGATCTAACGTAATTGCGAGTACCTTTGGAAAGGGAGATGCTGGTAATGTGACTATTAATGCTCGCGATCGCATCTCTTTTGATGGGGAGGAACTCGTTGATAGTCAGTCTCCATTCAGCGGTGTATACAGTCAAGTCGGAGCGAATGCTGTGGGTAATGGAGGTAATATTAATGTCACAGCTAGGTCGCTTTCTCTCACTAATGGAGCGCAACTTTTTGCTAGTACTTACGGTCAGGGGCGTGCGGGTAATGTAACTATTAACGCCGCCGATCTGGTTTATTTTGATGGGGTTGGGATGGGACCTAAGCTTAGTTTTCCTTCTAGTGGTGCATATAGTACTGTAGCAAAGACAGGTCAAGGTAAGGCTGGTAATATCAATATCATGACTGGTTCCCTGATTGTACGCAATGGTGCGCTCGTCACTGCTAGTACCGATGGATTTGGAGATGCGGGTAATGTAACTATTAACGCTAGCGATAAGATTTCTTTTGATGGAGTGGGTATCAACAAAACATCCAGTGGTGCATACAGCAATGTGACAAACAATGGTATTGGCAAAGGAGGTAGTGTAAACGTCACGACGGGGTTACTATCTGTAAATAATGGCGCTAGATTGGAAGTCAGCACTTTTGGACAAGGGAATGCAGGACAAATATTTATTAACGCTCGCGATATTGTTTTAGATGGAGTGGGTGGTAATGAATCCTCCACTCCCAGTTCAGTCGTTACCATCGTGGGCAAAACAGGCGAGGGCAAAGGCGGTGAGATCGACATCACAACTGGTTCCTTAACTGTAACTAATGGTGCAGAACTGCTAGCCCTAACTGAGGGACAGGGGGATGCAGGCAGTGTGAAGATTAAGGCACAGAATGCTGTTTCCCTAAATGGTGTGGCGGCAAGCCTTGGATTTTCTAGTGGATTATTCAGTGGTAACGAAAAGACAGCTATTGGTTACGGTGGTGAGATTAGAGTTACTACTCCTGTCTTGCGTATATCAAATGGGGCAGTTTTAAGCGCACGCACTTTTAACACCTTTAGGGGTGGTGATATCTTAGTTGATGTTAATAACCTGGAAATTTCTGGTGGTGGAGAAATCCTTACCACTACCTTTAGTGGCGGACAAGCAGGTAACATTACCGTAAATGCCCCATCAGACGTTACTATCTCTGGCAGTGACCCCAATTTTTCAGCTCGATTTTTGCAATTTAATCAGCCCTTGGTCGATCCGGCTAGTGCTGTCAGTGGCATATTTGCTAACACAAATCCTAACTCCACAGGTCAAGGGGGAGATATAAAAATGACTATTGGGCAGTTGACTGTCCGAGATGAGGCAAAAATAACTGCTAGCAGTCAAGGAACAGGAAATGCAGGCGATATGAACATCACTGCTCGCTCGCTCAAGCTGGACAATGGCTCCATCACCACTAGCAGTAGTTCTGGTAGTGGTGGGAATATTAATAAGCTCCAAGTGCAGGATTTCTTACTATTACGTAATAAAAGTTTTATCTCCACTAGCGCAGGCACTGACCTAAGTGGCGGTGGTAATGGGGGCAATATCACTATCAATAGTCCATTTATAATAGCAATTCCAAAAGAAGATAGCGATCTCCTTGCCAATGCATTCCAAGGCAAAGGTGGTAACATCCAAATCACTACCTCTGGCATTTTTGGCATTCAGTTCCGTTCGGAAAATACACGATTTAGTGATATCACTGCTAGTTCTAAGTTTGGCGTCAACGGCACCGTGCAAATTAACAACCCTGATGTTGACCCAAGCAGAGGATTAGTCCCTTTGTCGATAGAGGTAGTTGATGTCACCGGATTAATTGACCAGAACCTCTGTGCTGCTACTTCTAACAGTAACTTCACAATTATTGGCAAGGGCGGTTTACCACCGTCTCCCAACTCGGCACTCAACAGTAATGCTGTTTGGGAAGATTGGCGGTTCACTACTGTGCCAACTAGGGCATCGGGAATGGGGTATGGGGCATTGGAAAGATTGGCACAAAAGGCAAATTATGTCAATAGCCGTGCTAATGAAATTATAGAAGCGCAGGGTTTAGCAGTAAACGCTAAAGGTGAGGTAGTTCTCACCGCTGCACCTACGGTGACACCTTATGGTTCTTGGAATCTGCCGTCTGGATGTCATCCTCTGAGAAAGTAAACTCTTTTATAGCAATTCCCACTTTCATGAGGTACAGAATATTAAATTAACCGCAGCCTGTAGCGGATGGACGCGGATAAATTTGTACCTCAGCAGACTAGGAAACGCTAGATTGAATTTTTGTTATATTATCTATTTTGCTTTAAATAACTAAGTATTATAACTAGCAAAAAACTATTTAATGGACATAAATAACTAATTAATATCCGCACAGGTAAGTATTAATTTAACTTGTATGTTGTTATGAATTTAAGCATAAATAAAAGTACTAGAAACCTCAGTAGATGATAATTTTTTTGGTCACGATCGCGCTTCTTATAATTGTTATTTTTGGTAATTTGGTAAATAATCTGACTACACAAATTTAAGTTTTCTCTCTTAAAACAGCATTTAGCTGTGTTATTAATGTCCGTATAATGTGCAAGAACGATTGTGTATTTGCACTACCATTTATAAATAGCGATATAAGCGGTCGCTATTTAACAGATTTTAAAATTTACTTATGAATAACCAAGTTCTATTCGAGGCAAATCGTAGTACTTACATCAGTAAAAAACTTGAAACTGAGTACGAAATTAGAATGGCTCAAAAGCTTATTTATTCAGTTTATGTAGAAGAGCTAAACTAGATTCCTCCACATGATAACCCCTCTGGAATTAAATTTCATTACGAAGATAACGAAAAACTTTTTATCGATAATTTTGATAGTATTGCTCTATGGTTTGGCTCATTTTATAATAATGAACTAATTGCTTGTTGGAGATTTTGTCCACAAATAGGAGGAAAGTTTGAATTGGAGCTTTATCATCCATTACCTGATTTTTTAAAATCTTCACTGGCTGTTGAGTGTACAAGATTAGTCATTCACAAAAACCATCGAAATCAATCAGGTGTATTAATAGAGCTTTATTATCTAGCGTATACTTTTTTAGAAAGTCATGGCTATTACTATGTATTTGCAACAGCAACATTTCCCACTCCTGGCAATCTTTACTTAAAGCTAGGAATGAAAAAGCATGAAACTCACGCTTTTAAATATAATGATTTAGATTTGAATGAGGTGTCAATTATATATTTAGATTTGAAAGATCCAAAAGCCAGTCAACGAATGTTCTGGGCTTATCATCAAAAAAGACAGCAGAATAAATCTACCAGTTATAGTTTTGATAATTTGACTCGATCGAAGCTACAGCAGACGGTATAATCTCCAAGCTAGGGGATGCTCCCTAACTGAATGCCATCCACTAAGTAATAATTGATTTGAGAAATGGGATATGGCAAGAATTTGGCAACGTTCTTTGAAATTTATCTTTTTGGTTGTGGTGGGGCTAATTTTCAGCTTAGGTGTGCATATCCTACCTGCTGACTCTCGACTTACCTCTAATAGTAAGGACTTTACCATACAAGCTCAAACTCCTACAAACACCGACCAACTTGTAAAACAGGGCAAAACGTTGTACCAGGCTGGGCAATTTTCTCAGGCAGCACAAAGCTTAAAGCAAGCTGTAGAAATTTATGCATTTCAAGGAGATATACTCAACCAAGCATTGTCGTTAAACTATCTCTCCTTAGCTATGCAAAAACTTGGACAATGGCAGCAAGCAAAGGAGTCCATTACAACTAGTATCAATTTGTTAAGTCATTTTAAATTTAGTACGGGAAACAGAATAAATCGCGTCCCTACAAAACATATTCTTGCCCTTTCACTGAACACTCAGGGTAGTTTACAATTGGCATTGGGCCAAACTGAAGCCGCTATAGAATCTTGGAAACAGGCGGCTAATAATTATACTCAAGTCAATGATGAAGTTGGTCGTATCGGTAGCTTAATTAACCAAGCTATAGCTATGCAATCTTTGGGACTTTACTTACGAGCTAATAAGATATTTGACTCAGTTAAAGAATCTCTCCAAGCACAACCAAGCTCTCTGCTCAAAGCAGCGGGGCTGCGAAGTCTCGGCGACACTCTACGATCGCTTGGGGATCTAAACAATTCTGAGAAGATACTATATCAAAGTTTGGCAGTAGCTCAAGAGATACAATCTCCTGAAGAAGAAAGTGCAACCTTACTCAGTTTGGGTAATATAGCTTTTGCCAAAGGTAACAATAACTTGAAGCTAGATAATAACAAAGAAGACGCACATCCTTTGTCACTACGCTGTGAATCAAAACCTCTTTCTGACAATGCTACTACATACTATAGTAAAGCGTTCAAATATTACCACACTGCTGCAAATAAGTCAACTTCAAAAATTGCTACAGTACAAGCACAACTCAATCGCCTCTCGGTATTACTAGCACTCGAACAAAAACCGAAAGCAGAGGAGTTGCGATCGCTACAGTCACAAATCGCTTCCTTAACCCCAAGTCGAGCTGGAGTTTACGCTAGGGTAAACTTGGCCCAGAGTTTAGTATGTTTGGAGCGGGTAATAGATAGTGAGGATAGAGCATCGAAGGCAGGAGAAATTGCTCGAGTTTTAAACATCGCCATTCAACAAGCTCAAGAACTTAAAGACCAACGAGCTGAGTCTTATGCAGTCGGGAATTTGGGTCAAGTGTATGAGTATACCAAACAATTTTCAATGGCCAGACAATACACTGAGTCAGCTTTAAACCTTGCCCAAACGATTAATTCACTTGATATTGTATATCAGTGGCAATGGCAACTAGGACGGTTGCTAGTACAAAAGGGAGATTCAAAAGGTGCGATCGCAGCTTACAGCCAATCAGTAGAATCGCTGAAATCTTTACGCAACGATCTAGCAGCCCTTGATACCGACATTAAGTTTAACTTTCGCGATGAAGTTGAACCAGTCTATCGGCAACTAGTGGCTTTACTTTTGCAACCCCCCCTAGCCTCGCCTTACAAAGGAGGGGATACAGGGGAGGTGAGGGTGAGTCAAGAAAACTTAAAACAAGCTCGCAGTGTAATTGAGTCCTTACAACTCGCTGAACTAGATAACTTCTTTCGTAATGCTTGTTTAATTGCCGAACCAAGGCAGATTGACCAAATAGTTGACAGTGCTGATTCATCGGCAGCAGTCATCTATCCTATAGTTTTAGCAGAAAGCCTTGAGGTTATAGTCAAACTACCACGAATTAATGCACTTCGTCACTATCGGACTTACAAACCAAAAAGCCAAATAGAAAGTACTCTAGAGGATTTGCGGCAAAAATTGGAAGAGGTCTATACTTTTCGCGATCGCGAGGCCCTATCCAAAGAAGTATACAACTGGTTGATCGAACCCGTTCAAGCAGATCTGCAACAGAGCAAGGTAAAAACCCTAGTATTTGTGTTAGATGGTTCCTTGCGGAATATACCGATGGCAGCGTTGTATGACGGCAAGCAGTATCTAATAGAAAAGTACAGCATAGCCCTAACTCCCGGTTTGCAGCTATTATCGCCCAAGCAAGAACAGCGAAGACTAGAAGCTTTAACAGCTGGATTGACTGAAGCACGACTTGGCTATAGTCCCCTACCCAATGTAGCAACTGAATTGCAGCAAATTAAGTCAGTTATTCCCGCCAAACAGCTGCTTAATCAAGGGTTTACAGAAAAAAGTATCGAAAACCAAGTCAGTTCTGTTTCTTTCCCAGTAGTTCACCTCGCTACTCACGGTAAATTCAGTTCTCAGCAGGAAGATACATTTATTCTTGCCTGGAATGGCAAAATTAATGTCAACCAGTTGCGTGAGGTTCTGCAAACTAGAGAACCAGTAGTAGGGCAGGCATCCCGCGTTCCGCCTCCACTTGAATTACTTGTTTTGAGTGCTTGTGAGACAGCAACTGGAGATAAACGAGCTACTTTAGGACTAGCTGGAGTCGCTGTACGTTCAGGCGCACGCAGTACCCTTGCTTCTTTGTGGCAAGTAGACGATAAATCTACCGCTTTGCTCATGGGTGAGTTTTATCGACAGTTAACAAAAAACCCTACCTTGACAAAAGCAGAAGCTCTCCGTCGCGCCCAACAAGTCATTTTGCAGCAGTACAGAGAACATCCATTTTATTGGGCACCCTATGTTTTAGTAGGTAATTGGCTCTAGGGGATTTTAGATTTTGGATTAATATCAAATGCTCAGTTATTTTCATGCTTCTTGCACTTGGTAGTTTTGGTTATGAAGCTTGTAAAGAAGCTGAACGCACAGCTTGAAAGCTTTAGCAACAGAACTGCTTTGACAGCTACTTCCATTCCTTAATTTTCTGCTGTATCCACCCATAAGTGTTGTCAGGGATACCCGGTTCAAAGGGCGGAGCTGCGTCAAAGCGTGCAAACCACTCTGTGATTTCTTCCTGACGGCTGATCTCATCTAGGCTCCTATTCTGACCTGCCACCACCCCGACAATGAGTGGTCGCGCTAATGGTACTGCCGACCCCTCCGTCATCACTGGTCCTCCCGAGTCGCCACCAAATTGGCTAATGACCGCAGTTGTTGACTTCGCTTGATTGTAGAAGAAGTACTCATTTCCTTAATTCTATTGCCGTCAATGTAGAGTTGACCCAAAGCTTGTGTAGAGCGCACAGAAACTCATATGCCAGATCTGCTTAAAAGGGAATCTGCTTCTTAGCGCACTACACTCACAATTGACTCTCTACCTGTGAAATTGCTAGGTGGGAGTTTCACTCTCTAAAAACAGTAAATATGATTTACTTAGAAAAGAGCCAAGTAATCGGTGTTGGGCTACTGCTGTTTTTTTGTGGGGGTGCTATGTCCGGGATAAGTACTCGTTGGAACTTGGTTTTAGGGATTGCGATCGGTGGTGCGATAGGTAGTGCGATCGCTCTCTCTACTAATTGCGCCTATGCCCAAATCACCCCCGATAACACTCTACCCAATAATTCCACCATCAAACAAGAGGGGAACACCACAATCATTGAGGGTGGAACTAGAGCAGGTGGCAACTTGTTCCACAGTTTTGGAGAGTTTTCTGTTCCCACTGGTACTGCTTTCTTCAATAATGCTGCTGATATTCAGAACATCATTGGTGTAGATAAGACCCTTTTTGTTTGTATTCTAGCTGTTGTGCATCTTTAGTACATCCTTTTTCAATTGGATCTCCTACTACCTCTGCATAAGCTTTAGTGATAAAAGCACAAGAAGTAGCGAAGGTTCTACTGGTGGTACTACTTTCTTCAATAATGCTACGGATATTCAGAACATTATCGGTAGGGTAACGGGTGGGTCAGTATCGAACATTGATGGAATAATCCGCGCTAATGGTGCAGCTAACCTGTTTTTGATAAATCCCAGTGGGATTATTTTTGGACGTAATGCTTCATTCAACATTGGTGGTTCTTTTGTTGCGACTACAGCCAATGCAATCCGATTTGGTAATCAAGGTTTTTTCAATGCTTCCGCTCCGAATAATCCTGAACTGCTCACAGTAAATCCTTCTGCGTTTTTCTTTAATCAAAATGCTGCTGCACCAATTCAAAATAACTCTGTTGCAAACGCGGGTTTAAATCCATCTTCCAAGATTACTGCTAGAGGTTTACGTGTGCCAGATGGCTTGAGTTTGCTGTTGGTAGGCGGTGATATCAATATAAATGGTGGAGGTTTGTATGCTTGGCCACAGTTAACATTAACTCACGATATTTGATAATGCGCCGTGGCAGCAACATTAGAACCAACGCAACAGGAGAGAACGTTATCGGTGGCAATATTAACATTAACACCGATTTCCTCATTGCTGTTGAAAATAGTGACATCAGCGCCAATTCTGCTAACTTCCGTGGCGGGAATGTGAGAATTAATGCCCAAGGTATTTTTGGTACAGAGATCCGAGATGTGGCATCCGATCGAACAAGTGACATCACAGCCACTGGGGCAAGTCCTGAGTTAAATGGCACTATACAACTCAACACACCTGATGTTGACCCCAGCCGAGGATTAGTCCCCTTGCCACTAGAAGTAGTTGATGCCACTGGCTTGATTGACCAAAATTTTTGTGCAGCTACTACTGGTACTGGCAGTAGCTTCACCATAACAGGGCGTGGTGGTTTGCCTCCCTCTCCTAACTCTGCACTCAATAGCAATACCGTTTGGGAAGATTGGCGATTCACGACTGTGCCAAGTAGCGACGTCTGGCGACAAGCTGTAGAGGATCAAAGCGCCAATGCCGCTAAAGACCTTTCATTAACAACTGTCACACCAAAACGTGCCACACTAGAACCCATAGTTGAAGCTACTGGGTGGGTGAAGAATGAATTGGGAGAGGTAGTCCTCACAGCTAATTCACCCACTGTTACACTCCATAATTCTTGGTTGAACCCGTTATCTTGCCATTAGTAACATTAGCTGTAACAAAGACTAACATAATCTTTAATTTATGCATTATTTCCCTTCTTTAAGAATTAAGGTCTTAGGGTAGTGCTCAGGCAGTTTGAAGCGTGTTAGGTTCAGGTATAGATTCACCTTCCGCTTGCCAAGCTTCCAAGTACATCTCAATTACTTCTTCACCATTACGAATTGCTGACTCACGAGTTTTGCCGTGAGTACAGGGCATGACAACGCGGTCGGCAAACTCTGGAATTGTAACTAAGAAAAGCCGATCTTCATCTGACCATTGAACAATCATACTGTATCTGCTCATGAATCTTCGTCCTCCCGCATTTCTTTTAGTTCATTTAATAACCGTTCTAATTGTTTCTCCAGGTAGAGTGGCACATCATCTCCATCTTTGCCAGGAATTGTCAGTGTTTTTCTCAGCATTGGATGTCGCCAACGCTCATGACTACCTTTACCACGCTTAGGCTGGTAAACAAATCCTTCTCGCGCAATTTGGGTTTTCAACTCTCGAATTTTCCTGGGCATAGATATCGTCTACTTCTCACTCTATTTTCTCACTTCCTCATCCTTTGGAGTAATAAACACAGGCTTTATACTAAGGTTTACAGCACGGTACAATCGGCTCAGTCGCAATATTTTCCAACTCAACGGATCTCAACAAATTTACCCAGTCAGAGGCAAGGGCGGCATCTTGTGGTTTAGTGCGGCGAAGTTCACCTAGAAGTGCGATCGCTTCATGCCAAATGCCAGATCGAGCATAAAGGGCGATGCGTTCTTGTGGCGTTGCTGTCTCTAACCTACGCATCAAATCGCTGTTTGGTTCAACCCGTTGAACTAAACCTTGGATATTAATATCCGCAGACCGACTTGCTGGGTTACAGTCAATTAGCAAGTACCAATGATAATACTTGCCAACTAAGAGCGGCTTTTCCTTCTGGGGAAAGCTGAAGCTAATAACTCCCGGTGTTCCAGATAGTGTGATGGGAATAGGTTCTTTGGTAACAGAGTTATTGTTTTCATCTAGCAGCATAAACTTTACTGCGCGGACATCTTTTGGAGCATAAGGAACGTAAAACCAAAAGGTTGGGTATTCGGCAACTGTTAACCCTAAAACAAATTTCGAGGTAGTTCCTTGTTGCTTCTGTGTCAAAGTTCTCTGCATTAAAGGTACTAAACTAGTGAGATGAGGCTTGTTTACAGGTATTGCTGGACAATCACCACGACGGGTTCCTGCTCCAACACGCTCGTCTGGTGCTCCTCGGTTTTCTGGTTCTTTTTCTAAAGTAGGAGAGACAAAGCGCACACCTACTTGATTTGTATTGTTGCTAGGCGATCGCCTCTGCTGTGCTGTAGTTTGCGTAGAATTGATTAGCAAAACAGTAATTAGGTACACACTAAATACACATGAAACAAAAAAGTTGGTTTTATTCATATCGTTTCACTTTCAATATAGTATAAAAAATTACTAATAAATATGTGATACTTGCTCCCATCAAAGAGGGAACAAGAGGTATCCAACCCGCGTACAGTAGGACAACAAAGTAGCATCCACATGAAATGAGGAGTGTAGCAAATATTATCAATACCACCTGTAGCCGGAACTGATGGTAAAATGCTATTATGCCTCCCACTAAAGACCAACCCCAGAGCCAAAGAATTTCTCCCCACATAGGCAAAACCCACAACAGCCATCTGTCATCTAAAACCGCACTTAGAATTTGACTTACCATATGGGCGTGAATTATAACCCCTGGGACTTCTTGGGGAGGTACAGTCCCAGCACTATAAGGTGTGAGAAAATTATCTTTGACACTTTCGGCATCAACACCGATGAGGACAATACGATCCCTTACCCAATTCGGATTAAATTGACCATTCAAGATTTGTGTGAGACTGACTTGCTGAACCACCTTTGGTGAAGAGCGGTAATTAAGCAGTATTTGGTGTCCTCGCGTATCTAATTGTTGGTAGCCCCCCATAGGAACTTCTAAAGGTTTGAAGACGACTTTGCCAAGCTGCAAGTAGCCTTCGTCAGTAATTTGGAGTAGGATGCCTTGTTTTGCCAAGTACTGGCGTGCCAGTTGTATGCTGAAGGAGTAGGTTGTTTTACAAGGAGAATTAGGAGATGGAGTCATAGCTAGTAGTTGGCGACGCAGTATCAAATCGCGATCGCGCACAACATCGCTAAACCCTATGCGTTGAACTGGAATTTCTGGAGGAGGTGAAACACCAGCTGATTGTTTTTTACCACCTTTAACTTTACATATCCCAATCAATGTGTTGGTTCTCTGTAAAATATTTGCTAAATCTCCAGATTGCTTTTCTACTGGAAAATCACGGTAAATATCCAAACCAATTGCTCTTGGTTGGTATGGTTCCAACTTGTATAAAAGTTTTCGGAGTGCTGCATCGGATAGGGAAGACTTTTGCGGTTGTTTCTGAGCTTGAATATCTGCTTCTGTAACAGTGACAACCAAAAGGCGATTGTCTAAATCTCCCGAAGGTCTCATCCTCACTATAGAATCAAATGCTGACAGTTCCCATTGCTGCATTATGCCTAGAGAGCGCATACAGCAAACCAAGCTTGTGACGACTAAGCTTGTTGCGATCGCTTTGCCCAAATGCCAATTCAGCTTAAAAATTCTATTGTTTGTATTCATACCACATAACTTTTGCCAAGTCGGTGGTATTTCAGCAGGATTCTGGCAAATTATTGGCAACCATGAAGCACAGGGAAAGTCATCTTCTAGCCCCTGCAACCTTTCTCTTGCGTAACGCACTGCTAAGTGCAAAGAGTGTCCGTCGGCAAAAGCAAAAAGAAAACTCTTTAAAAACTCTTGTGCTACTATATCCGGTACATCTTGCCGCATAACAATAATTTGCCCGATATGCAAGTCAGCTAACTGCCGAGCTAAGCCCAAACCATCACAAGAGTTGAAAATTGCTAAACTAAGACCGCGTGCGATCGCACATCTCAAAGCATTTTTTAACTCTGGTATAGTTAAGCTACTAGTTTGATTAATATGTATCTGAGCCGTGTCACCATGACTTTGACTATGCCCTGCAAAAAATAAAATATCCCAACCCTGTTTGTCACAAAGCCATCGATCTAACTCTTGGCGTGAAGGTTCTATCAAAAACACCGTTGATGCATCAGGCAATTGCTCGAGCATTTCTCTATCTTGCTGAACATTAATTCCGGCACTATTACCTAAAATCGCTAGAATTCTAACTTTATGAACGATCTCTTTCGGTTTTGACTTAACTCGCTTATACTGAGGCGCACTTAAAGCTACTTCCGCCTTGTGATAATCCTCAAAAAAATTCCACAGATGCCAAGGTAGTTTTTGCAGTTGGTCATCACTTGTTTCAATTATGACTTGAAATTCTTCATCTAAAGCCAATCGCGCTCGTAATTGTTGATCGATTGGGCGAAATGAATTTGAGTTCAGCCAAGCATTGATTTGCTCGTGTAACTGCTGACATATATCAGTAAAATCTACTTCACCAACATTGTTGATCCCTACCGTTTCGATTTCAAATTGAGAGCGCCGTCGAAGTCGTTGATACAATGCTTGATAGATGAACTGAAAGCGTTTTTCAAGTTCAGCAATTTCTGGTACTGCTGGTAAACTACCTGTAAATTGCATCGGGTGCTCGTTGTTAGTTTCCCAAAGCTGGGCCGTAACGATGGAAAAGCCGTCGTTTAAGTCACCTTTCCCCAGACTGATGACAACTAACTTACTCATAGCTAATGGTTAATTGCTAATTGCTTATTGTTATTATTACAAGCTATTAGTCTTTTGTTACAGAAAAAAATCTTCTGTAATGTTGAAATTGCCGAGAATTAATTGGAGACTAAAGCTACTTCCGGGTAATCCTTTAAAGCGATTCAGTTGAATGTAATAATCTCGACTTCGCGATCGCGCTTCTTGCAGAGCTTTACCCGATTCTAAAAGTACAAGTTTGAGATTAGGCGGTAAGTACTTTTCATTTCTAGTAGGATACACTTGTACGAGAATACCAATTTTCTCCTCATCTTGTGTCAACGCAAGTAGTAATGCTACACTTTGTCCTCCTAGTTGCATCCCTAAATCGATGACCTTCACTCCATTAACAGATGTTCCAGAAGCAGAAGAATTTCGGCTCTCAAATGCTATAATGTCTAATTGTTTACCCAAAAGTACATCAATTGGTTGCCAATCAGCAACAAATAACTTTTGAAACCATTGGCTCAAATTCACTCGTGTTTTAGTAACTACGGTAACAGGTGAGGTATCATGTAAAAAACCCAAACGCCGATTATACAGTTGCTGTCTCCATTGCTGATTTGAAATGAGCGCCCCCCACTTTGAAAATGGCACATCTAATTGCAGACGGGGGGAATAAATAGCTACATCACCCAAAGTTAGCAATAAATTTTTGGCTTCAACTTCTGCTAAGCTTGACTCAAGTGGAATTTTCTCTCGTAAATGCAGTCCGAGTGTTGCAAACAGCAATGTCAGGTTTTCTGTCAATTGTTGGGCTGGTAAAGAGTAAGTGCGATGGCGCTCGTTATATTTACCTTCATTCTTTAATTGACTATGAGTTGCAAACCCATACACTCCTATCCAGCAGTCATCTTCATCATCTATATTGACTAACATTGCCAGATAATAGTCAGCCGCCCAACTCGAAATATCTACCCACTCTTGCGGTACAGAAAATTCTTCTAAATCCATTGTTTCAGTCGGTACTAGTACCAATCGAGTATCGCCCAACTCAATAGCCGCACCATTTACCAATTCCCAAATACTAGGTAGATTATCCTCATCAAGCCATACTTTAGGTTGTGGAGCAGGTTCTTCTTGAAACCATTCCTCAAGCCAACTGTTAAAGCAATGCAGGCAAACGTGATTGAGATAAGCATTATAGCAAGCGATCGGATTAGAGTGGTATTGGGATTGCTGCAATGCTATTTGTTGTTCTGCTGGTGAAATTTTTAACCAGAGATGCTTGGTGTCAGCCGTTGCTAATTCTGTGAAACTAAACATTATTTGCACCTCATTAATTTACTTGAGATTGGTCTTGGAGATATGCCTCGACAACGGCATTGATTCTTGCTTCTGGTTCTAATTTTGTAGCTTGATGAGAAATAGTTTTTAATATAGTTTTAACTAAAGATTGATAGTGTTGCAATAACCACTTTTCCAGATACTCTTTAATCCAAACATTTATTGACTCGATTAGATAATTTTGTAATTGATACTGAGCTTGGGAAAGTCTTTCTCTAGCTAATTCTTGATTAATACTCAACTCCCGAGCAATTTTTATTTCATCCATTCGCTGTCCATAACAAAGTTGCAAAATATCTCGTTTTTCAACATCGAGTTCTTTTATGGCTGATACCAAAGCTACATGAATCAAATCTGAGTGTAAAGGTGCTTGGTAATCTCGCTCTAACCATGCGGATACATATTGTTTCACCCATTGCTGAGGTTGAGAAATTACCGTTAAAGTATCCAGTAATTGCAAAGTTGATTTTGCTAAATAACGAGAAATTGTACTCTGATTAATTCCCAATTGAATTGCCAATTGTTTTTGAGTCAATCCAAAACCATAGTAGAGCAGCAGAATTTTTTTGTACTCCAATTTCATAGTTTCAATCTGCTGACATAAAGACGAGTTAGCCTGATTAAGCAAATATTGATAGTCTTCTGTTTCTCCTACTTTAGTTGTAGAGTTACATTCCAGTTCTAAAGGATTGCTTTGCGTCTCATATTTAGCTTCATATCCAACATTTTGCAAAGCATCAAGAGAAAAGCGAGGTAGGATTGTTCTTGGGTAATTTTGTAAAGCGTTAATGCAAATTTCCATCCATAATTGAATTTGCTCGACTTCAATATTAGCTGAGACGGATACTTCATGAGGTGCTGTAGGCAGTAATTTTTCATTATTGTAACAAAAAGCAGATTTTTCAAAATCTTCGCGATCGGGCTCGGGCCATTTTTTTCCAGTTTGTCTGGTTGAAGTTTTAACTTTATTAAGTAGATAAACTTGTTTAAACAATTTGCGAGCAAACAGTAATTGAGAAATTTCTGGTTCGATCCAACCAGAGGCTTGCAGTGCTTCTTTTAATTCTTTCTCGCTCTTTTTACACAATAGCCGCCACCGCGAAAATCTATTAATTTCTGTTTCAAATTTAATATGCTTGACTAAAGCTTCTAATACATAAGTATCTATACTTGCCCTATCAGTATCATACCGAGTTAATAGATCGCTAAGTTTGAGAGGATTGTAAACCAGCAGTCGGGCAATACATAGATATTCCTCCCAAGAATGTTCGCCATACTCTTTGTATACCTTTTTAGCAGCCCAATAGCATTTTTCTTCAAAGTAACTTGCCAAATGTTCCCAAGCAAGCTGTTCTTTGTTTGTTGGTTCCCAGTCTTGAGTTAACTGTGGTTCGTTAAGCGCCACATACCGCCAAAACTGTGCTAAACCTAATCCCTTGTCTCGCTGACTGCATAACTGCGAAAAACGCCGATCCATTTGTTCGTATAGCTCCATATTGCGTTGCAAATAAAACTGATACTTCCACTGAATCAACAAACGACCATTTTGAGTATGAAGCATGAGATACATGGAAAATTTGTCAACATTGTTCTCACGCTTTGGTAATATAGGAATACCCTCTAGCATAAAGCCGAACATATTGGTTCCTTCTCCCCGATTGACAATCAAGTGTTTTTACTGTAAAGCAGTATCAATTTAATCAAGACAGCCTGTGTGATGTAGACTGCCTTGATTTATTGGGATCGAACGAAGGTAATTATGCAGCTTTTTTGAGTATACACAACAGCTACTCAGTGGAGCGGTCAAAATAAAATGCTGTTCGTGGTTCGTAGTTGCACTGTCTTCGCAAAAACAACTACAAACCTTTATATATACTGTAAACGGCTAACAACTGTTCTTTTTCGGAATTGTTTAATGTATTTGTAGGGGCGCAAGGCATTGCGCCCCTACAAGTTTTTGACAACTTTTGGAAAGTTAGATTCTAAACCGTTTTTGGTATACAATCTTTGACACAGGTTTATTTAATCATGCCCACTTACTTAGTTTCCATTAGTGCTGCTACATATTAGAATTCTCTTAGTCGAGAGAGCTAAGGAAGTACTGTTTCATCAGTGTATGACAAAATAATCGACCTACTATGTAAATTGGAGAAGACTGCTTTACTTATGTCCACAACCGATGGAATAGAACATTAATTCTCTCATCATATATTTCTGTTAAACAAGTTTTTATTGTCGAATAAATGGATTAAACCAATTAAATAATGTCCAATACATCAGTTTAAAAAGCTTGTCTTTAATAAATATTGGTTTTAAAAATAGATTAGATGGATGAGCTAAATCACAGCTTCATTCCATTGGTAATCAACCTAATTCAAAAAAGAAAGGAAACAACAATGAAAGTTAATCAATTTGAAGAAATTTCTGCTATCCAAGAACTTAACAATGAGGCAGCTGCTAGCTGTAGTGGAGGCAAGATAACTGTATACCGAGATAGAGACTTTAAGGGAGATAGTCTGACGTTTTATAATAAAGATGGCGATCTCCGTTATAACAAGGAAGGCATCAATCTCAATGACGCAATTTCATCTGTTGTGATTGAAGGAAATGAAACATGGGCATTTTATAGAGACCCAGGCTATAAGAGTCTGGCTGGATCTTTACATGGACCAGGAAGATACTCTTTTGTTAAGTATTATGGTATTCCAAACGACTTAATTAGTTCTCTCAAACGCGAATATCCACCAATTGCATAAAGCGCCTCTACCAGCCATCATTCACTAGAAAGGCGACTACTGAATAGTTTTGTGTAGTCAAAAGAGGAAGAAATATTCAATTGACGATATTTGACTTCCCTGTATCCTTTCTAGGGATTTTTGCCCAGACAGTAAGGGATGTCCAAGAAATAAATTATCCATCTTGTGAAACGGGCGTCCTCGCCCGTTCTATACTGGTGGCGGGGGTTAAATTGGGTAAAACTGCTTGATTTTTGTCCAAAAAAACTGGAATATGACATTATTTTTTTTATTATATATTCCTGTTAAATAGTTTTTTGTTGACGAATAAATGGATTAAATAGATTAATTAATGTCCAATGAATTAGTTCAAAAAGCTTGTTTTTAACAAAAATATATTTTAAAAATAAATTAGATGGATGAGCTAAATCACAGCTTAATTTCATCAGTAATCAACCTAATTCAAAAAAGAAAGGAAACAACAATGAAAGTCAATCAATTTGAAGAAATTTCTGCTATTCAGGAACTTAACAATGAGGCAGCTGCTAGCTGTAGTGGAGGCAAGGTAACTGTATTCCGGGATAGAGTCTTTCGGGGAGATAGGCTGACGTTTTATAATAAAGATGGAGATCTCCGTTATAACAAGGAAGGCATCAATCTCGATGACGCGATCTCATCTGTTGTGATTGACGCAGATGAAACATGGGCGTTTTATTTAGACCCAGGCTATAAGAATCTGGTTGGAACTTTGAAAGGACCAGGAATATACCCTGATGTTCAATACGGCTCAGTTAGTTCTCTCAAACGCATATCTCCACCAATTGCATAAAGCGCCTCTAGCAGCCATTCTTTACAAAGAAAGGCAACCAATGGATAGTTTTGTATGGGCAAAAGGGGAAGAAATATGCAATTGACGATATTTGACTTCCCTGTATCCTTTCTAGAGATTTTTTGCCCGGATGATAAGGGATTTCCAAGAAATGAATTATCCATCTTGTGGAACGGGCGTCCTCGCCCGTCCTTTATCATTGGCGGGCGGGACACTCGCACCACAAGAGAAAATTGAATATTTTTTTATATGAAAGTCCCTAAGCGCGATTGAGGAGCAGATGTCAAAGTCAGAAAACTAAACTTTCCTAGGTTTGCTTTTCGTTTCTCTCCATTCAAAGCGATCGCTGCTCAAAACTCTACTCAACCAAGAACAAGGTTAGAGTGTGCTATTTCATCAGTTTATGGCAGAATAATCGCTCTATTTAAATTGGATGAAACTGTTTTATTTCTGTCCATAAAATATGAAACATAACATTATTTTCTCATCATATATTCCGAACCAGGAATATACCCTAATGTTCCATTCGACTCAGTTAGTTCTCTCAAACGTATATCTCCACCAATTGCATAAAGCGCCTCTACCAGCCATCATTCACAAAGAAAGGCAACCAATGGATAGTTTTGTGTAGTCAAAAGAGGAAGAAATATTCAATTGACGATATTTGACTTCCCTGTATTCTTTCTAAGGATTTTTGCCCAGACAGTAACGGATGTCCAAGAAATAAATTATCCATCTTGTGGAACGGGCGTCCTCGCCCGTCCTTTACTATTGGCGGGCGGGACGCCCGCACCACAAGAGAAAGCTGTATATTTAGTTAATGGATTAAACAGATTAATTAATGTCCGGTTAATTAGTTTAAAAAGCTTGTTTTTAACAAATATACGTTTTAAAAATAGATTAGATAGATGAGCTACAAAACAGCTAAATTCTATTGGTAGTCAACTTAATTTATAGAAGAAAGGAAAGGAAAAATGAAAGTTAATCAATTTGAAGAAATTCCTGCTATCAAGGAACTTGACGATGAGCTTGCTGCTACTTGTAGTGGTGGTATAGTCCGATTTGGAGGCAATAACCCCGATCTAATTTTATATTCAGATTCAGATTCTAGTGGGAGAACACTAAGGGTTAATGCATCAATAGGTGATGGTCCAAACAACTTACGGGATCAAAACTTCAATGATGTAACCTCTTCTATTTCAATTATTCGCGGTACTTGGTCGTTCTATAGAGACGCAGACAAGAAGAACTTTCTATTCACTTTGCGACCTGGGGATCAATTTAATGTTTATTCTTCGCAAAATGATTTAATATCTTCCCTCTTGCGTATAGGATAGCTTTAACTTTCCTGTCGCTATTATGGGGATTTTTACCGAGATTATAAACATGATTAGATGTACGAGCTAATTAAAGCTTAATTACATCTGCGATAAACCTAATTTCAAGAAGAAAGGAAAGAAAAGATGAAAGTCAATCAATTTGAAGAAATTTCCGCAATTAAAGAACTTGACGATGAGGTGGCTGCTATCTGTAGTGGCGGTGTACGTTATCCTGGAGGCAACGATCCAGATGTAATTTTATTTTCAGATTCAAGTTACAGAGGGAGAACACTAGGGCTTAATGCATCGATAGGTGATGGCTTTTCTAATCTACGAGATACTGACCTCAACTTTAACGATGTAACCTCATCTATTACAATTATTCGAGGTGTTTGGGCGTTCTATAGAGACGCAGGCTATAACAACTATGAAGGCACTCTCACTCGTGGACAATACACAGTTGGTGGTAATTTTGGAACCCTTACAAATGACTCAATATCTTCCCTCGTGCGTATAGGATAGATTTGACTTCCCTGCCGCCGGTCTAGGGATTTTTGCCCAGACAATAAACCTGCCTCAGAGATTTATAATCTGAGGCAGTATTAACAGTGTTCAGATATCAGTTACCTAATATTAATAACTCAGTTAGTAGTTGTTCGCTGTTGACTGATAACTGTTGACTGCTTACTTACTTTAATCATTGAACAATGAAATACTACAGCGTACTGCAACACAGCGAAGAAGACTGTGGTGCTGCTTGTCTTGCTACAGTTGCTAAATACTACGGACGCACTTTTGCCATCAGTCGCATTCGAGAAGCGGTTGGCACGGGATCGCGGGGAACAACCTTATTGGGGTTGAGACGGGGAGCAGAAGCTCTAGGATTCAATGCCCGCCAAGTCAAAGCTTCTCCGCAACTGCTAGATGCATTGCATAAAGTTTCCTTGCCTGCCATCATTCATTGGAAAGGCTACCACTGGGTTGTTTTATACGGGCAAAAAGGAAAAAAATATGCCATTGCAGATCCCAGTGTAGGCATCCGTTACCTCACCCGCGAGGAGTTACTCAGTGGTTGGGGCAATGGCGTGATGCTGCTGTTGGAGCCAGATGACAACCGCTTTAAAGAGCAACCAGAAGATAAAATTGGCGGATTTGGGCGCTTTGTGGTGCGTGTCTGGCCTTATCGCTTTATTCTTGCTCAAGCGATCGCAATTAACATCGCCATCGGACTACTTTCTCTTGCCTCCCCTTTGATGACGCAACTTCTCACCGATGACGTATTAGTGCGAGGAGATACCCAACTGCTGACAACAGTGGCAATTGGGGTGATTGCGATGAACTTATTTAAAAGTGCGATCGGCTTAGTACAATCTCACTTAATCGGTCACTTTGGTCAACGATTGCAATTAGGACTGATTCTGGAATATGGGCGAAACCTCTTGCACTTGCCCCTTGCATATTTTGAAGGACGCCGCAGTGGAGAAGTCGTCAGTCGCATTGCCGATGTTCATGCCATCAATGCCCTTGTTTCCCAAATTGTTCTCGGTTTACCTAGCCAATTTTTTATCGCCTTGATTTCCTTGGGTTTGATGCTGTTCTACAGTTGGGAACTGACTGTGGCTTCCCTGGGTGCTTTTGTCATTGTCACCCTCGTCAATCTGCTTTTTCTCCCCTCCTTGCGGCGAAAAACCCGTAACCTAATAGTCTTAGGCACAGAAAACCAAGGCTTTCTCGTCGAAACCTTTCGTGGTGTCCAAGTTCTCAAAACAACTTCTGCTACAGAGCAAGCTTGGCAAGAGTATCAAACCAATTATGGTCGCCTTGCCAATCTAAGCTGGAGTACGATGAAGTTAGAGCTTTACAGTAGCACAATTACCAGCATTCTTTCTACTTTGACTAATATTGCCTTACTTTGGTTAGGTTCATATTTAGTAATTAATCGCACATTAACTATTGGGCAGTTGCTAGCATATAACGGCATGAGTGGCAACTTTCTCGGCTTTTTAAGTTCAGTCATTGGGTTAGCCGATCAGTTTATTACTGCTCAGATTGTTATCCAACGCTTAACAGAGGTCATTGACGCCACCCCAGAAGACGAAAACGACTTCAAAAAGCCAGAAGCAGAAATTAAGGATAATGCAGATATTACCTGCACCAACCTCAACTTCCACCACGCAGGTAGAGTTGATTTGCTGCAAGATCTTTCCCTGACTATCAAAGGTGGTCAAGTCATTGCCTTAATTGGTAAATCTGGTTGCGGCAAAAGTACCCTCGCCAAACTGATTGCTGGTTTATATGCCCTTGAGTCTGGTAATATTCGCTATGGCATTTACAATCGGCAAGATCTCTCCTTGGAATGCCTACGGCAGCAGGTAGTGCTAGTACCCCAAGAACCCCACTTTTGGAGTCGTTCAATCGTTGATAACTTCCGCTTCAGCTATCCGCACATTAGTTTTGAACAAATTGTCAGAGCTTGCCAGATTGCTGGTGCAGATGAGTTTATCAGTCAATTGCCTGACAAATATCAAACTGTTTTAGGAGAATTTGGTGCTAATCTCTCTGGTGGACAACGGCAGAGGTTAGCCATAGCTAGGGCTATAGTTACTGAGCCACCGATACTCATTTTAGATGAATCTACTGGCGCTCTTGACCCGGTAAGTGAAGCCGAAGTACTCAATCATCTACTTTATTACCGACAGGGGAAAACCACAATTATGATTAGCCACCGTCCTAAAGTCATCGGGCGAGCTGATTGGATTGTGCTGCTGGAGAAAGGGCGGGTGAAAATCCAGGGTACTCCCCAAGAGCTACGCCTTCTTCCTGGCGAGCATTTAGACTTCCTAGACGAAGTTGCTCCGTCAACAAATGGTTTTGTTTCGTCATTAGTTATTAGTCATTAGTCATTTGTTAGTTGTTATTTCCTATGCTTAGCCACTCTAACTCAGTTTCTTTGCCCCAGATTGAAGAAAATGGTTTTCTACCACCTCTTGGTCGTTGGACTACCATTGGTGGAATGGTTATGTTAACTTTTGTGGGTGGGGCGATCGCTCTTGCTTCTGTTGCCAAATACAAAGTCACCATCCAAGCACAAGCTAACCTCCGTCCTGCTGGTGAATTGCGTATTGTTCAAGCAGCGACAGAAGGCTCTATTATGGGCGTCAGAGTCAAAGAAAATCAAGTTGTCAAAAAGGGAAATATCATTGCCACCATTGATGACTCTCGCCTTCAAACTAAAAAGAGTCAACTGCAAAGCAACATCCAGCAAAGCCAGTTACAAATCGTTCAACTCAACGCCCAAATTAGCGCTCTCAATAACCAAATTAGAGCCGATACAGATCGCGTTAACCGTGTTGTTGCAGCAGCTCGTTCTGAATTAGAACAGCGTAGCCGAGACTATCGAGACAAGCAGATTACTACCGTCGCTGATGTTGAAGAAGCCGAGGCGAATGTTAGGATAGCCCAGAAGGAATTGCAAAAAGGTCAGGCAGATTTAAGGACAGCCCAAGCAAACTTAAAGTCAACGGTTGTCGCCTTGTCAGCAGCCCAGTCGAAGCGAAATCGATATCAGAGCGTAGCAAAAGTTGGCGCTCTTCCTTGGAATCAATTTGAGGAAGCACAACTCGCTGTTGACCAGCAGGAACAAGCAGTTGAGGCACAAAAAGCAACAGTTGAGGCGCAAAAACAAACAATTTCGCGGCTACAACAAGCAGTTTTGGCAGCCCTAGCTAGACGCCAACGCACGATCGCATCTCTCAATCCGAGTTATGCAGAAGTCGCGATCGCCAAATCGCGGATTGCTCAAGAACAAGCTTCGGGGCAAGTCAACTTTGCTACAATAGACAAAGAACGTAAAGCATTGAACCAGCAACAGATTGAAATTCACAAACAACTAGAGAGCGATCGCCGGGAACTTCAACAAGTGGAAATAGACCTCCGCCAAACTTCCATTACTGCTACAGCAGACGGTATTATCTCCAAACTTAATCTCCGCAATTCCGGTCAAACTGTGCGCCTAGGAGAGGAAATCGCGCAAATAGTTCCTAGTGATGCTCCTATAGCGATCGAAGCAGCAGTAGCAGTTGAGGATAAGAGCAAGTTGAAAGAAGGACAAAACGTACTTATGAGGGTTTCTGCTTGTCCATATCCAGATTACGGTACTCTCAACGGTAAGGTCAAGGCAATTTCTCCAGATGCGTTCGTCCCTCAAGCAAATAATAATGCTACCGCAGTTGCTTCCACTACGGCTACCAGTCAAAAGACGGCTGTAGGGGGTGCTTTCTATGAGGTAACAGTTGAGCCAGAAAACCTTGAACTATATAACGGCAAAAAACAATGTTCCATTCAATTAGGAATGGAGGGTAGAGTGGATATTATTTCTAAAGAAGAAACAGTACTCCAATTCTTTTTAAGGAAGGCAAGGCTGATAGCGGATATGTAAAGTCCTCCATTATACAACGTAGGCAAAAGTTGTTTCTGCATCAGTATCGCACCTCATCTAGTCTTTTTAGAACTAGGGATTGTGTTCAAACGTGGGATTTGAACTTAAACAAAGATTTGCAACTTTCTTTTGTAAGAGAGCTAACAATATGCGTCGAGTAAAATTGGTAATTTTGAGCCTAGTGGTGATGTTAATTGTTTTGGTAGTAGGAGCGATAGATAATCATAATTGAAACTACAGATTTATCTGCGTTCATCTGCTACAGGCTGCAGTTCCATAACTTTTTTGTGTATTGCACTCAATTGAAAACCGCTATAAATGTTTTTATAACAGTATTGATGACAGACTGTCGAACTCACATTTAGTTAAAGTAAGTAATAATTTTAACTTGTTCAATTTGTTGTTTTAACCATTTAGAAAACAAGTTGGAAATAATTCGATAATGCAACTCATCATCCAACTGTGGTAGCATGATTTCTTCAACCAAAATTAGATGTATTCCTTCAGCAGTCACTATTGGTTTAAGAATCTGAGGTGGGTTAGCAGCAAAAACAGCAGCAGAAATCTCTGGTTTCATCTGAACCCTGTTCAATATCCCTCGGTATCCTCCACAGCGACGTAATTCTGTATCTTGTATATATTGTTGGGCAACTTCAGGGAAACTCCGCAATCCCTTTTGTAACGCATAAAAAAGTTCACTAGTCAAGTCTTTGTCTTCCAAAATTACTTCATATATTGCAGCTCGAGCATAATCTAACTGATGTTCTAAAAACCAGGGTTCAACCTGCTCCGCAAACAGATATTGTGCCACTTTCCCAGAAATAACATTGATGTAAACCATTTTCTCAAAATCATCTAAAGATAAATGATTGTTCTCCAACCATGCTCTGGTTTCTTCAACTGTTTTGAGGTTGTTCGTGAATCTAATATTGTCTGCTGCTTGTTGCAGTTCTTCAAATTCAACTTTGATGCCTAATTCCGCTACTGAGGACAATAAAATATTACGAGTTACAATTCTTTCAATAAGAGAGGGAATTTGGTTGGATAATTTGAGTTGTTGAAGGACTTCTTGGCACGATATAGTAATTGGCTTTAACATGGAAATAACTCCCTTTTAGTGAATATTGGCAACAGAAATTTCACTTTTTGGTATGAATGGCAGCTTCAATCTTGTTGCAACTACTTAAATGGATCGAGCGTAAAAAACGAGGGTACTTTTGCAGATGATAAATCGGCAATTACAATACTGTAGGTGTCGGTTTGATTTATTGCTTCCTTGGGACTAGAGGGTTTGAGACGGGTGGATAGTCCCATATCTTTAAGTAGGCGACGGATGTGGCGATCGCCTACCTCTATGCCCAATTCTTTCGTCAGATGCTTGCTTAACCATTGCGATGTCCAACGTTGAAACGGATAGCCGAACTCTCTTGGATTATGGCTCACTACTTCTTTCAAACGCTCTAAGTATTGGTCATTAACAATCTTGGGTTTCCCAATCGGGTTATTGTTCCACTTGTGAGCTTGTCCTGACTGAGCCATGCAAATCCAATGTCTTGCCGTTCCTACAGAGCATCCTAAAGCTTGACAAATTTGGGTTTGAGTTTTCCCTCGATCTGCAAGCAGCATGATTTCAATTCGCAGACGGTACTGCTGTGGTAAATTTTCTTGCAAACTTTTTTGCAGCAACTTGCGCTGAAACGGTGTTAAGTACTTACCTTGTTCGTTACTGCTAGCAATGTCTTGTTGTAAATGATTGCTTGACATAACACTGAACTTCTAAAAATCTGCTATTTTTCTGGGGACATAACATACACAATATGCAGAAGCCTTAAAAGTTAGCGGTAATTTCGTCCAAACTTGTAGGGGCGCAATGCCTTGCGCCCCTACGGTAGATGATGGTTTTCATTCGTTGAAATGACTCTTTTCCAGTCACCAGTCCCCAATTCTATTAAATCCCTGCACCATCTAAAAACTCTTCTATGATCTTATTGTCAATTCGACAGCGAGTGCGAGTTTCTGAAAAAACTGGCTCCTCTGTTAAGAAGTGGGTATGAGAAGAGTAATGCTCTTGCAAAGCAGCAGCTACGTTAGAAACTGACAAGTGTTGCTGCACGTCTTGCAATTGTTGAATTTGCTGTTCGAGTTGTTCGATTTTGTCTACCAAAGCACGTATCACTTGAGCTTCAGCATCTGGTAAACTTCCATGCTCTAGCGGATTGACGCGAACTCCAGCACGATAAATAATCCGACCAGGCACGCCAACTACGGTACAGTCAGATGGAACATCGCGCAAAACAACCGATCCTGCACCAATACGGACATTGTTGCCAATCTGGATATTGCCGAGCACTTTTGCACCCGCTCCAACAACAACATTTTCACCTACAGTGGGATGGCGCTTACCACACTCTTTTCCCGTACCACCAAGGGTAACACCTTGGTAAATCAGGGTATAGTCTCCAATAATTGCTGTTTCTCCAATAACTACGCCCATGCCATGGTCGATAAAAACTCCTTGTCCGATTGTTGCACCGGGGTGAATTTCTATTCCAGTTAAAAACCGGGCGAGATGGGAGATGAGACGGGGAATAAAAGGAATGCCAATGCTATACAACCAATGAGCAAACCGATGAAATAACAGGGCTTGCAATCCGGGGTAGCAAAACAATACTTCCAACCAGTTGCGGGCTGCTGGATCTCGGTCAAATATAATGCGGAAGTCAGTCGAAAGAGTAGATAACACGCTTATAAAACTCTCGTTCTGCCAAACTAGTCACACTCTATCTTAACGTTAATTGCCAATCGCTAAGTAAGTCAGCACAATTAGAGTTATCCAGTGGTACTCGTCCTTTGTCCTTTGTCATCTGTCATTGGTAAGAGTTTAAGGAAATTTACGTTTCTTAATATAGTTGGGTTTATTGCTGCCTATCCACTTACTTATATTTTGGCACTTTTTATTAAATTCTTGAATCAATCTTTCTCCGGCGTTGATGTTGCAAGCTAGAAAATAATCCAAAATATTATCTAAATCTTAGCTTGCTTCTTTTGCAATAAAGTATTCCATTATCTTTGATTTTAACGTGCTTTCTGTAATTTCTCTTCTAGTCGCTTCATGACTACTTCACCATCCAATACTTCTCCACGTTCGATTTGAGCAAGCCCAATAGCTACTTTTTTTCGTGTTTCTTCTTCCCACTCTTGATAACCCTTCTCCCATTCTTCAAGTAACTTTAATGCTTTAGCAATAACATCTTCAGCATTCTCATATCTACCTGTAGCAATTCGGGTTTGAATGAATTGCTCGTATTCGGCTTTAAGTTGGATATTCATAATTCTTACCTCTAGTTATTCTGCATTTCTCTTGCTATATTTGAACTACGCTACCAAAGCGATCGCTGTCACTACCTATAAAATAGTAATGAATTTTCTAACAGCTTAGTACACAGAAATTAGATTACACTAACCTTTCCAAATCTGCTGAGTTACAAATCAATTTATCCGCGTCCATCAGCTACAGGCTGCGGTTAAATTTTTTCTGACCATACCTCAGTGCAGAGAAAATTGCCATCAACGATAAGCTGGGTACAGCTTGCGCCGAAGCGATCGCAACTCCAGAAAATTTTAGCTCTGCTCCTGTATCATAAGTCTATAATTTCGCTTTTCTCCAGGTTTAAATGTGCCTACCCATACGCGATATGTACCCGCTTTCCAACTATTATCCGTGATGCTAGCGTCTTTATTTCTACCAGTATCGTCACCACAGCGAACTATGCTGTTATCTGGTCCTTGAATGACTATAGTTGTATCCCCGCCGCCTGTGTCAACTTGTATCTTGAGGCGAGAAAAGTCTTTTTCCAAAACTAGGATATGGTCTGGCTTAGGATCTCCATAGCCAATACAGACATTTCTGTTGCGATCGCGATTGCTAATGGCTGACAAGGAATACGATCCACCTGTATAACCCGTTATTGTTCCTTTCGCTGATTCAAACCCAGGTGACAGAGCTAGCCTACCAAAGTTTGCTGTGTCTGCTAATACGGAGTTAGAAGCAAAAACGGCAAATGCAGCTAAGAACCAAGTGCTTGTTGCAATCGTAGATAGGGGGCAATTACGTTTCATGATACCCCTCCCTTGTATCTGAGTAGAGTTGTTTTCTATACTCAGAATATCGGGAAAAACATTGAAGCCGCCCTTTCTTGTGGCAGCTTTCATTGTGGCACAGGAAACATTGGGGAATGGGGAATGGGGAACTCGGGGTCCCCTATCCCCTATCCCCTAAACTGAAAAAACACACCACCTTTCAGCAAGTCTGTATCGCTACCGTAACTACTAACTGTAAGCGATCGCAAATTTTGAAAAAATGATTTGCCAATGACTTCCACAAGCTTCAGAAAGGGGAGTTGACGTTCGAGAATTGGTTGGCTCTTTGCCCAATCGAAGTAGACATAACCCTGGTTGGGTTGGGGTAGAGCAGCAATACTATTTTGGAAATCGCTCTTGTTAACTAAAGAATCTTCTTTGGCTGTCAGAGCTGCATCCATTGCCTCAATTGAGGAAGTGATAATTTCGTAATTACCGACATCCGTATACGCTCCCAGAACCTTCGCTTGAATTGTATAGACTTGTCGATCTTTCACAAGTGCAGATTGACTGGAAGTGGCGGCTAACTCTGTCCAAGCAAATATTTTTTGTTCGCCTATGTTTAGGGAATTCAACGAAAGCCCACCTGTTGAAGCAATTTCATTTAAATGAGAAATAGCTGTTGGTGTCGCCTCTGATTTTTCTGCTACAAAAATCCAATCTGGATTGGTTTTGTCTTCACGAGGTAACAGCCCTATGGCATACTCTCCCTGCACCCAACTAAAAATATCGTCTTTCCAATTGACGTTCCAGCGCTTTTGAACTTCAGCTAAAGGTTGCAGCAATCCAGAGAACACATCTTCTTTAGAACCAGTTAGCACTGCGATCGCTTGTTGCCAAAGTAGAGCTAAACTACTGTTATCTAAATTACTTAAATTTGAAGAAGTAACTGACAACCCTGCTGAGGCTGGAATATACTGCAATGCACCAACTGGTTTAGCAATTTCTGTGCTTGGAACTAGATTTTTTTCTTTTGCTAGAAAAGCAGTTTCAGCTATCAATCCTTTGCGTTTCTCAACTAAGGAAACAATTTGACTGTTGTAAGTTGCGGTTTCACTTTCCAAGCCTTGCCATTTTGCGACAGTGGGAAGATTGAGGTAAGCAACCGCGAGAGCATCTTTAGGTGATGCTTTTATGGCTTGCTGGTATTTGCTAGAACTTATCAAATTCAAGTCTGGGGCTTGAACGTTATTAATCGCATCTCGCAAAACTTTTGGATCGTTCGCGAATAATACAAAGTTATTACCTACCACTGCACCAGCAAGAGCGTTTTGAATTTGAGATTTCGGATTTGGCTTTTTAGATTGGCGATTTGGAACTGAAAAATATCCGCCCGGTTTCTCTTCTACTGTTGTTTCCTGTGGAATCTCATAAATCAATTTTACACCCTTGTACTGTTCCACAGTTAAGTTTGCTCCGGTAAGCGATCGCTTGGAGAACAACAACTCCACAAATTCACGGCTTTTTTCTGGTTCTTTGGTAGCAAGTGCCATAAGATACCCAGGATTCTTACCATTTTCCGGTTCGCGATCTAAGTCTAAAGCAGTTACAGCCAATGTAATTTCGTTTCCCAACCACGGCTGAATATCTTTTTGGTAATCAATATCCGTATTTGCCAATAAACTGGTTTTTAGCTTAGAGAGTTCTCCATCACGTTCTGAACTTGGCAAGCGTTCTGGATTTGTCAGCAGCGACACTATCACTGGCGCTTGCTGAGAAATAAATATAGCAGCATCTGGCTGTCCGGAAGGAGTCACGAGGTTAGGCGGGGCTTTGGCACTATTACAACTCGTAATGCCCACGAGAAGCAGCACGAGGAAATAAGCTTTTATGGCTTTGAAAAATAAATTTTGTGTCATATTTATTACATAGACTATTGGAGGCGCACAAACAAATATACAACTACCAGATAAAGGCGATGTCATCACTAGGATTTAGTTTAAATCTATAATGCTCATTGCTCATGCTCTTTAGGCATAAGTACTATGCTGTTGACGCTTCCACTAGGCAAAGGAATATGTGTAAGGAAGCTACCCTCATTGAGATGTCCGTATTGAGAAGAGTGGCGTTGAGCAATGCCTTCATAGGTAACTATCAAGGGAGAAGAGAGTATACCTTATGTACGTAAACTTTACAGCTAAAATAAGAATAGGACAGTACGCTCAAAGTATCTAAACCCAGAAGCAAACTTTGTATTTTCTCTATCGATCATGAATACTGTTAGGAATCAGCAACAAATTATACAATCCCTTCAAAAATTATCTCCCGATAATTTAGCCTTCGTGACTGAGATGATAAATTTTTTAGTACATAAACAAAATCAGGAAATGAAAAGCGTTGAGACTAATTCCTCGGACATACCTCCAACCGAAACTCAAAATGGTACTGACGTTTCTCATACTAAGTTAGGTGGCTCTACTCTTGGGGATCTCTTAGAATTGGCGGGTACTTGGGAAGGTGATGATATTCAAGAATGCCTGCAATTAGTTCATGAAAGCCGTGCTCCACTGGAGTTTTAAGAGTGTACTTACTGGATACAAATCATTGTACTTTTATTATTGAGGGACGTCGCGAAGTAATTGAGCGTTGGCAAGATAAGGAGAATGTTCAAGTATCAACTAGCGTAATTGTGGCAGGTGAACTAAAGTTCATGGCACAAAACTCCCAAGAAAGAACTACCAATCTTCTGAAAGTGAACGTTTTTATCCAGCGTATTAATGTTTATCCAATCAACTTAGAAATTGCTGCGGTTTACGCAGAATTCAAAACAGAGCTAGTTAGACGATTTGGACCAAAACAAAAAATTAGACGCAGAACAACTAAATTAGGAGAAATAGGTATCAGTGAGCATGACCTTTGGATTGCGGCAACTGCTATTCGCTACTCATTAACAGTTGTTTCAACTGATAGCGATTTTGAACGAATGCAACAGGTGCGAGAGTTCAATTTGGAGTCTTGGGTTTAGATAGATCCTCTAGATACCCGACTTCTTAAAGAAGTCGGGTATCTAATAGCTTGCTAAGTAACGACAAAACAGACAATTTTCTGTCAACATAAATATAGAGGCAATTATCATAAAACTTCAAAACTTCATGGTAGGCAGACATGCGCGAGGAATCTTTTACCCAAGTCAGCGTTGAGGAACTCAGTCAACACTTGTCTTTACAAGAGCCAAACCTTCAGCTTGTAGATGTACGCGAACCGCAAGAAGTTGCGATCGCTAGCATAGATGGCTTTGTCAATTTACCTTTGAGTCAATTTGCTAGTTGGGGGGAACAAATTCAAACTCTGTTGAATCCCCATGCGGAAACTCTCGTACTCTGTCACCACGGTATCCGTTCCGCCCAGATGTGTCAGTGGTTAATCGCTCAAGGGTTTACAAATGTTAAGAATATAGCAGGTGGAATTGATGCGTACTCTCATTTAGTCGATCCTTCCATTCCTCAGTATTAGTTCTAACATAAAAGTGCATTTTCAAACTTATTGCACTAGTAAGTTTAACTAACTTTCACTATCTTTAACACAATAGATTTAGCTTGTAAAGTATACAGAGCAAGTCTCTCACTTGCTCAACCCCTTTTTGCTCTAGTTCAAGTAAAAATTAGTAACTTAAAATACAACATCTTTTAGAAGCTTATGAAATGATACATAGTATATGTAAGTTTTCTAACTCCAGCAACCATCAACTTTTTCATCTCGCTCACTTTGTGTTAAAGAACACTTTATTTGGGGCTATACTGGAACTCAACTCCACTTATTTCAAAAGAAATACACACTTTGATATTTTGCTTTACCAAAATTAATTCTTTTAGGAGTTGTCTACATTAACTTTTTCAAATTTTACTTAAAATTCTGCTTCAGTAAACCATCCCCTTATGCAAGTTCAGTTAACCAATCGGCAACAACACATACTTTGGGCAACCATACGTCATTACATTGCTACGGCGGAACCAGTGGGTTCCAAAGCTCTTGTTGAGGAGTATAACCTTGGCGTGAGCTCGGCAACTATTCGTAATGTCATGGGCGCATTGGAGAAATCGGGGTTCTTATATCAACCCCATACCTCCGCAGGAAGAGTACCTTCCGATTCAGGCTACCGCATTTATGTCGATCGCCTGATTACACCTTCTGAAACTTTAGGTAAGGAGGTAGAGGTAGTACTCCAACAAAATTTGAAATGGGAAGAGTGGAGTTGGGAAGCCATTTTACATGGAGCAGCACAAATCCTCGCGACTTTAAGTGGCTGCATTACCTTAATTACCATGCCACAAACTAGTGCTGCTGTTGTTCGGCATTTACAACTGGTGCAAGTTGAAGCAGGACGAGTCATGTTGATTGTGGTTACAGATGCATATGAAACACATTCAGTCATGTTAGACTTACCTACCGAACCAGAAAACTCACAACCTGACGCTGAAGCCATCGACCATAAGTTACAAATAGTATCCAACTTTTTAAACAGCCATTTGCGGGGACGCAGTCTGGTAGAACTAGCTAATCTCGATTGGAGCGAACTCGATCGAGAATTCCAAAGCTACAGTAACTTTTTGAAAAAATCATTGGCAGAGTTAAGCCGTCGTACTGTTAAACCATCTGCAACACAAATCATGGTTCGCGGTATCGCTGAGGTTTTACGCCAACCAGAATTCTCAGAATTACAGCAAGTGCAAACTCTTATCCACCTGCTGGAAGAAGAACAAGAGCAACTTTGGCAGTTAATATTTGAACAACCAGAAGCTGAGGACGTGAGTAAGCCACGAGTCACTGTTCGTATTGGTTCTGAAAATCCTTTGGAACCTATCCGTACTTGCTCGTTAATTTCCTCTACATATCGTCGAGGTTTAGTGCCTGTGGGCAGTGTAGGTGTACTGGGACCGACGCGCCTGGATTATGAAAGTGCGATCGCAGTTGTATCAGCAACCGCCGATTACCTCTCAGAGGCTTTCAGTTCGTTTAATTCTTAAAAGGGTTAATGGTTAGTAGGGGCGCAAGGTCGCCGCGCCCGTACAGTAGTTAATGTTTTTTCTATTAGGGATTTCCAAGAAATAAATTATCCATCTTGTGGGACGGGCGTCCTCGCCCGTTCCATACTGATAGCGGGTGAGACACTCCGCAGTCGCCTCAACGCTTGGAACCCTCCGCAGTTGCTTCAACGCTTGGAACCCCCGCAACGCACTGCTCTCCGCACGGCGCTGCTCTGGGCACCACAAGAGAAAGTTGTATATTTTTTTTATTTGGAAGTCCCTTAACAACTAACCACCAACAACTAACCACTAACAAAAAGCTATTTATATGGTGAGAAAAATTGCCTTTGGGCTTTTATGGTTGAGCGTTATTATTTACGCTTCTTTCTTCGCACCAGAAATTCAACCCAACACATTTGAATTGATTAAAAATCTTTGTGTTGGTAAATGGCAAGGAATTAATCCCTTGGTAATATCACTCTTTTACATCATGGGTGTTTGGCCATTAATTTACAGCGCTCTCATGTTTGCTGATGGTAGAGGGCAAAAAATTCCCGCTTGGCCATTTGCTACAGTTTCCTTTGGTGTTGGGGCTTTTGCTCTATTGCCTTATTTATCTCTACGGCAACCCAATCCAAAATACCTCGGTAAGAAGAATCTTTTTTTGGCAATACTGGATTCTCGCTTAACTGGCTTTGCTTTAACTATTGCCACTGTTTTACTAGTTGCTTACGGTATTGGAACTGGTGATTGGGGAGATTTTATACGTCAGTGGCAAACCAGTCGCTTTATCCATGTCATGAGTCTTGATTTTTGCCTGCTTTGTCTGTTATTTCCAGCTTTACTTAAAGATGATATGTCACGTCGGGGGCTGAATAATTCTCAGATTTTCTGGTTATCATTTATACCTTTGTTTGGTCCTTTAATATATTTATGTATTCGTCCGTCTTTACCAGACAAGGATACAGAGGTTAGAGGTCAGGAATTAGGAATTAGCAGTTAGAAAAAAGCATGAATAGAAAAATAGCTCTTTGGTCATTATGGGCTGGGTTTATTGCCTACATTTTATTTTTGTCACCACCCCTACATCTAGAGGAAACCCTCACTCTTCTGAAAAATATATTTACTCTGAATTGGTTAGCAATCAATCCAGTTATACTCTCAATCTTTGCTCTGGTAGGAATTTTGCTACTAATTTATAGTGGGGTTTTGTTCTTTGATGGCAGAATGCAATGGATTCCTTTTTGGCCTTTTGCTTTGGCTGGTGTTGGTGCGGGTATTCTTGGTCTTTTGCCTTATTTAGCTTTTCGAGAACCTAATCAAGAATTCGCCGGACGAAAGGACTCTTTTTTGAATTTTTTAGATTCTCGCTTGTTTGGTATTATTCTCGCTTTGAGCACTTTGCCTATCCTTGGATATGCTTTGATTTTCGGGAATTGGACAGATTTTTGGGAGCAGTTTCAAAGCGATCGCTTTATTCACGGTATGAGTTTGGCAGTTTGCTTGTTTTGTCTGTTATTTCCCACCATACTTGGTGATGATATGGCAAGGCGAAGATTGGATAACCCTCTACTATTTTGGTCTGTAGCTTTAGTTCCTTTATTCGGTCCTCTTGCCTATCTTTGCCTGCGCCCTTCAATATTAGAGAATAATATTGCTCAGCACAGGCAAAATACTCTAGTTCGTAATTCTTGAAAAAAATAATTACGGCTCAGTTCTTAGTTTATAAACTTTTGGCAATTGCCACCATGCTGCATGAGGGTATTCATGATGTTCGTTATGATATCCAAAATGATAGCAAGTGAGAAATGACAACCAGACAGGAAGTGAGATTGTTTGAGCGCGATGGGGTTCAGAATAACCATTTTCTGGTTCTTGATGGGGTAAGAAAGTGCCAAAATAAAATAGCTGCACGGAACTCAAAACTGCAGGTATTGCCCAAAAATAAGTTAAATTCTCTTTGGGTATATGGAGTAAGTAATGAGATATGTTATAAACACTTGTTAATACAATAATTTGCCACCAACTCCAGTAGTTCTTCATAAAATATAGATACCAAGCAAAAAAGTTTTTCTGCTTACCGTTGTGGAAATCTGGATCTGATTCACTTGCAGGGTGATGGTGGTGTAACCAATGTTTTTTAATTAATTTTTTGTAGGATAACCAACCGTAAAGTAACAAGGAAAATGAACCAATAAAGTGATTAACTTTGCTACTTTTAGGAAACACCACTCCATGCATAGCATCGTGAGCAGTAATGAATAATCCCGTATAGAGAAATGTTTGCCAAATTACGCCTAGTAATATAGTAAAAAAATTCAATTTAGAAATATCTACTGAAAGTAAATAAGTTAAGCTGGCTACCCATATACCTATGATGGTAATAGCAATAAAAAGCCCAGTAGTAGATTCACCGTTTAATTTTATTTGAATTTGAGAACTGGGTGGTTTTTCTAATTGTTGGATCACTCTATTAACTCCGTCTTGGGTAAAAATTCAAAAAATCATGGCAAAGCAAACGATCGCACATCAGATTCTGCCTGAATTGCGCTCGGTGCTGTACTTTAAGCAACACCAGCATTTCTATTGTATAGAAATATTAAGATACTTTAATAATTACATACCCTGCAACGCTCTTTAGTCTTAATTCTGTTCTGTGTTGAGCGTGACCAGATCGAGCTTGCGGAATTACCAGATCCCCCCTCGATCCGGTGGCTCCGCCTGGGAATGACTTTTAGGAGGCGGAGCCTCCTTTTCGGTGTAAAGGCATCTTTAATAAAGTGCGCCTCTTGTTCGGTGTAAAGCGAGGCAGAGAGAGCCTCGTAGTCTGCATTCCCAGCCTCTGGCTGGGAACGAGACAGTACTGAATAGAGGCTGGGAACGAGACAGTACTGAATAGAGGCTGGGAACGAGACAGTAATGAATAGAGATTGGGAACGAGACAGTACTGAATAATTGGTGTCATCTCCAATTGACCAGCTGTATCCTTATAGAAGTCGGGGATCTGACCAAACTGGTGTGTCAAAATTAATTTGGTGCTCTAGTAGTGTGTGTTTATTGAGGAATAAGATTGAGTACATCACGCACTACACTAAAACCACTAAGATCCCATAGTACGTATGCTAGAAAACCAATCATTGCCAATCGTCCTTGCCACAGCTCGGATTGTGGCGTAAACCCGAATTTTACAGCATTGCGATCGCTACCGTTGTATGCCTTTTCAGTCGCATCTGTAGGATAAAGTCCCATTGTTAATTTTCCTTAAGTATTTGAATTACATTTTTCATAGTATTTGCTTCTACAGTTATCACTATCTGTCTAGAGTGCAAAACAACTAGTTAATCCCAAGAATGAGTTTATTTAAAATATATGTAAATTTTCTATAACGAAAGGACTGTAGAGTTCTATATACACTACCTAAAAGAAGAAATTTGTGTATACACAAACCGTGCTCCTGTATACTCTCCTGCTCACTGAGCGCTGGTTACTGGTCACTGTTCACTGATTACTCACCTGCAAAACAACCAATGTCATATCATCAGTATTTTGCCTGTCCTCGCCAATGAATTGTTCCACGCGATCGAATAAGTAATCGAGTATTTCTTCTGGATTATTACAAATCCGACAAGCGTAGTTAAAGGCAACAAGCAGGTTTTCTTCATCAAAGCGATCGCCACTTGCAGATGCAGCATCAGTCAGACCATCTGTATAGTAAAGAATAGTATCGCCCGGTTCTAGCTGAGCGCGAGCATCTTCATATTGACTGCTAGCATCCAAGCCAATTAACATACCACAGCTATCAAGGCGCGTCACTGTTTTTGTCTTAGCGTGCCACCACATAGGAGGGTTATGTGCTGCATTGGTGTATGACAAAATCCTAGTTGTTGGGTCATACTCCGAGTAAAACATCGTGACAAAGCGATGGGAATTTTCCAAATCCACATACATAACTCGATTCAGGTTTTCCAAAATTTGACCCGGAGTATGGCTGTGTAAAACCTCTCCCCGCAACATTCCCCGCATCATTGTCATAATCAATCCAGCGGGAACGCCTTTGCCCATGACATCCCCAATTACCAAACCCCAACGACCATTCATTTCGGCAGAACGACCATTGTTATTGTATTGAATTTGATGGTGATTAGTAGGAATAAAGTCATAGTAATCCCCACCAACACGATTGGCGGGTTTACAACGAGCTGCAAGGGCTACACCCGGAATGGTAGGATATTGACGTGGTAGAAGCCGTCTTTGAATTTCCGCCCCAATTTCTAATTCTTGGTCGAGACGTTCTTTTTTCCTCAGTTCTACAGCTAATTCATCGTTTTCAATCGCCACTGCAGTTTGATCTGCAATTAACCGAACTAACTTTTGTCTGGTTTCCGTCCAACCATATTCTGGATCGCGACTTAAAACATAAAGCCATCCTCGTTCTGTGTGTTTCACCAGAATAGCCGTACCAAAGATTTGTATATCCGGTCCCAGATGACGATGCATATGATCGTCCAACATACCTGTATTTGTTGCCAAAGGTTGGGAGTTTGGCACATAGGTAATTTGACTGCTAACTGTTTCTAAGGCTTTGCGGATGTTTTTACGCTGACGGCTATCTTGCCAGTGCAGTTGTTCTAATCTGACTTGACCGTTGGGTTTATACAAAAACAACGCACTTCCATCAGCATCTGTTACCCTTGTCGCCATCAGTGGAATCAGTTCCAGAAACTGGTTGAGATTATTGAAACTTCTGAGGGCAAATCCTAATGAACTCAGTAAGTCTTGAATTTTATTTTGTTCTCTATGTAACCGTGCCACAAGCTCTTTCAGTGCTATTACAGGAGTCACATTCGAACTAGCACTAGACCCGTTATTATCAGTAGGTTGAGAGGATGGTTGAGGCACAGGCACAGCTATAATTTCACTTTAATTAAGCAGATTTTAGATTTAGTTATAAATACTTCTGTTTTTTCATTGCTAAATCATATTGTGACAAGATTGTCAATTTAGCAAGAGTAGAAAGACGCAAGAATCCGATTTTTATACATATTTTCCGCTCCCAGTCAATAGATATATATAGAATCTAAGTGTTTTGCATACAAAACAAATTTTGAAATTAGCACTTTTTTGACAAGCGCTAAGAGGCTTTTCAGTATTTCATAAATTTCTTATTTTGTCAACTCCCAATAGAAATATTAAAAGTACAAAGTCTCGAAATATTTACTATAGCACTACTCCCTTTCCGCTCTAAAAGTACCGATATAGCGTAGGGTGGGCAGTGCCCACCAACGGCTAATGGTGGGCACTGCCCACCCTACATATTTAGGAAATCATAAGAGCATGCCCAGGGAGTAACAACATTTAAACTACCATTAGAGAATATTTTGCGCTCGGCTTTGTCAGGAACTACAGATATTAGGGATTGGGGATTAGGGATTAGGGATTGGGAAAGTAGGATAAGCATTGCCCACCCTACTAATAACTAACCACTAACAACTAACCACTCAAAAGTGCTTCCACAAACTCGTAGCTAGAAAAAGGTCGTAAATCTTCAACACCTTCACCTGCGCCAATAAAACGGATAGGTAAGCCTAGTTGCTGCACGACAGCAAGGGCGACTCCGCCTTTGGCAGTGCCATCAAGCTTTGTTAAAACAACACCACTTAGCTGTGCTGCTTGGGAGAAGACTTCTGCTTGTCGCAACCCATTTTGACCTAAAGTTGCATCTAATACTAGCAAAGACTCTACTTTGGCGTTGGAAGCTTTTTTATCAATAATGCGGCGAACTTTACTGAGTTCATCCATCAAATTCTTTTTATTTTGCAGTCGCCCTGCGGTGTCTACCAAAAGTAATTCCGTTTCTCGTGCTAGTGCAGCAGAAATTGCGTCAAACACAACAGCAGCCGGATCGGCATTTTTAGCAGGATTTGCAATGACTTCAACGCCACTTCTTTGACCCCAAATTTTCACTTGTTCTACTGCTGCCGCCCGGAAGGTGTCAGCAGCACCAATCAAGCATTTATAACCAGATTTATTGGCTAGGTGAGCAATTTTACCAATGGTAGTGGTTTTACCAACTCCATTTACTCCCGTCATTAACCAAATGTTTAGGGTTTCCTTTTCTGGTGCAAAGGAAAGTTTTCCAGATTTCTGTATTGGTGCATCTAGCATATCCCGAAGGATGGACTTGAGATATGCAATACCTTCTTCTGGGGGTAATGCTTCTTGGCGAAGCCTTTTTTGTAAAGTGTTAATGATATGGTCGGTTGCTTCCACACCCACATCAGCTTGCAAAAGCAAGGATTCTATTTCCGTAACAGCTGCTTGGTTGAGAGGTCCTTGACCAACAATAGCTTTCAGTTGGTTGAGTATGTTACGGCGAGTTTTATCTAAACCTTGGCGTAGTTTTTTGAGCCAAGTAATTTCTTCAATAGAAATGTCTTCGGTTCGTCTACCTTGTGCAGCCAGCACTTGTGTAGACCACAAGAATCCTTCATCGAAGGCAAACTCTGGAATTTCCTCTTGTTCTTGTGGTACTGTTGTTGCTGCTGGTTGTACCACCTCTGGTTCTGCGATCGCACTCTCGATCAGTCGTTCTTGTTTAGCTTGCCTTTCTGCTGCTGCTCTTTCTAAAAAAGACAGAGTTGCTGGTGCTACAGGTGGAGTTTCCTCGTTTGGGATAACTGTTGATATAGCTACATCTTCGTCTACAGCCAACTCCCCATCACCTTTAATTTCCAAAGGAGACTCTAAATTCTCCACTTCTTGTGCTTCAGTCGTAGCTTCATCTACTGGTGCTACATTGAGTTCTTCTTGGATTTGGTCACCAGGACTAGGTTGACTCAGAAGAACTTCCGTGTCTCCCAAGTCTCCCAAGCTTGTTTCTTCTTGAGGTTGTGTCTCTACAACTTCTTGTAGTTGGGAAGTTTCTGTAATTGCTTCCTCAGATGAAGTTTCAGATTGTTCCTCTACTTGCTGTCTTTGCTGAATATTCTTATAAGCCGCTTTTGCATAAGCCAGCAAATCCACAGCTACGTCAGTTGCATTCTCTGTCGTTGAAGTAACGGCTTGTTCTGGTTGGGTTTCTTGTACAGCAGGTGTTTCTGACTGCTTATCTTCAGAGGGAGTCCCAGAAGGCTCATTATATTGACGGCGGAACCAATTAAAAACCATTACAGCTAACAGTGTTATAAAATTTTAGTTTCTAATGTTTAGTTTAATTTTTTTTGTCATTGACCAATGACCAATGACAAATGACTAATGACTAATGACTAAGGAGTACTTGCTGCCTTTTTTTGCTCAATGACTCGTCGCAAAACACCATTGATAAACCTATGGCTATCTTCTTCGCTGTACCGCTTAGCTAGCTCGACAGCTTCATTAATTGCTACGCTTTGAGGCACTTCAAGATGCTTCATTTCTGCTACAGCAATTCGTAAAATATCGCGATCTATGTGAGCAAGGCGTGTCACTTGCCAATCAACTAGGGCGCTAGAAATTTCTTCATCTATAGAGTTGCGGTTTTCATTGACTGCAAGAATAATATCTCTAGCATATTCTCGAACTTCTCGATCTTGATTTGCCAGTTGAATTAGTTCTGGAAACTCCACCGCCGCACCTAACTTGTTAATTGCTGTTTGGGTGTATTCGATCGCTTCTTTCACCATTGTTCTAGCAGTTTCCACATCGTTGGTGCGAGTTTGACTGCTCAACAAGCGATCGTTACTGCGTTGTAGTTCTGCTGCAGCGTTATCCAGGGTATCCTGTACTTCAGATCTTAACGTGCGTACAGCAGCAAGTACTAATTTGGGAACCAGGCGATCGTGCTCCATCTTTTCTAATTTCTTAGGATTCACTGGTAACTGGCTAAGGCTTAAAAGTGCCAGTTCGCGGGCAATTTGACGGGGTTTTCGCTCTTGCATATTAATGAAGGGGGTAGGGGTAGTGGGTAGGTGTTATTAGGGGCGCGGCGCTAAGAGCGCCCGTACATGGTAATTAGTAGTTAGTAGGGGCGCAAGCTTTACGCCCGTGCATGGTAGTTAGCAATTAGTAGGGGCGCAAGGCTTTGCGTCCCTACACAGTTGATGGTGCTAACTAAGGCTAGATTAGCAAGTAGCAAGTAGTAAGTAGTAAGTAGCAACTTTAACCCTCTTCTAGAGGCATAACTTGGCGTTTTGTCTCTATAGGAGGAACTTCTAGTTTGCGCTCTTTTGGGATCGCTAATGGGGCTAAGGGTGTATTTGGCGAAACAATTCCACCGGAGACTATAATTTTAAACGCATCTTCAATGGACATTGACAGGTTAACAACCTCTTGTTCCGGAACAACTGCATACCAACCCGTTGTGGGATTGGGGGTTGTCGGGATAAAAAGGCTTAACATTGAATTAGGCATTTGAGATTGTATCTCATTGCTTATATTGCCTGTTACAAAAGCGATCGCCCATATTCCCCGTCTTGGATATTCTACTAAAACAACACGGCGAAATTTGCCATTTGTATCTTTTAATAGTGTTTCTAAGAGTTGCTTGAGAGTTTTGTATACTTGTCCAGCTAAGGGAATTGCCTGTAGGAGACGCTCGCCCACATCTAGTAACCACTGTCCTGCAATGTTCCTAGCCATTAAACCAATCAAAAGAATACTCAGTAGCGGCACCATTAGCCCTACTAAAAGATTCAGTATATTGACTAAGATAGGGTGCATCCCCTGAAACGGATTCAGTTGCTTGGGAATTTGGGTTAAAAAGTTAACAACCCAACTGGCAACAGTGAATGTTAGCCAGATTGTGGTAGCTAGGGGAATAACGACTAACAAACCTGCAATCAGGTCATTTTTGAGGTCCTGTTTCCAGCGATTGATTGCCAAACCCCCATTCTCCTTTTTTAGGTTCGTGGAATTTTTTTTATTGGTACTCATATTATTAGCCATTGAGCTACTATCTTTTAGGTGTCAAACTCCTACTTTCAGCTTTTTGCTGACTGCTAACGGCTGACCGATGGCTTAACTTTAAGACTTGTAAATGATTATTCAAGTCTTTTAACGTATTACTAATAGTACCGTGCCAGATAAAAAGCTGCTAATTATCCTAACAATACTGCTCAACTCTAGTTAAATCCGCTATTCTTAAGGATTCATTTTAAGTACGGTAAGATTGGGTAGCTGGAAAATTAATGGGAATTTTATTAAGCTCTATAAACTTATTATAATATTTTTTCTCAGGCGTCGAGCGAGCATTAGCAAGCTTGATAGAGCGAACGGTGGGCATTGCCCACCCTACTTCACGATTAGGATGAAATTTTTTCACTAGGACTTGCTTTTGTTTCCTGCCTTCAATCAGCAGGATTCGAGACCAATTCAGTTACTTGAGTTTCAGGTGTTTTTGCATATTCAGTAGGTATGGGCATATTCCTGATTTCCCAAACTTTCAGTAAAATTAAATACTCGTAGAAAGTTTGCAAAACACACCAGGTAAAACCCGGATACCCATCCAAGCAGCCACCTAGAACAAAATACATATAAACGAAACGAATTAAAGGTCTAGCAGGTAAGCGTAAAGATAAATCTTTGAGAGCACGACGTCTTTCAACTTCCGTCTTGCCAAAAAATAAGTTTTGCCAATGAACTTCCCCACCTTCAAGTTGCTGAACGGTTTCTTTGGCTTCATCAGTGGAATAGCGATTGTGTTTTTCTATCCAACGGCTGAAACCCTTACTACAGGTGTAATGAGGATAGGTTTCTTTTAAAAAGCTTGTGGAACCGTCACACACTTCGCGTTCAGTATGCCCGTAGTCTATAAACCAAACTTTGCCATGACGGAAAAGACGCATTTGATAACGGGGGTATTGGGTACTGCGCCGAATCCAACGGTTCATGAACATGACTCGCTCGGCAACATAGTAACCAATGTACTCCTGACTTTGAATTGCCCGATCGCATTCTGCAAACAGTTCTGGTGTCATGCGCTCGTCTGCTTCAAGAATATAAACCCATTCGTGCTTGGGAGGTATATTTTCTAGCATCCAAGTTCGTTGCTGACCGTGGCTTTCAAAAGCGTGTTCTACAACACGTACCGGATATCGAGCGGCAATTTCTACAGTGCGATCGCTACTGCATGAATCCACAACAATAATATCGTCTGACAGCATTGCCGATTCTATACAAGCAGCGATATCCAATTCTTCGTTATAAGTCAATATGTAAATTGAAAACATCTCAAATCATTAGTAATAATAACTAATCTGTGACAAAATATACTTTTTGTCAAATTTAATAGTGTTGGGGATTGGTCAGGTGGTCATTGGTCCTTGGTCACTAATCACTGGTCACTGGTCACTGGTCACTGGTCACTGGTTACTGATTGTCGGCAGTATGAACCATCAAAGATGAAGTGATTTATTCTACTGCCTGTGGAGAGTGGATTACCGTGCAGGAACCTTGCGTCCACCGCCTTGTGTAGCACCGGTACTTCTTATTCCTGTCCAACCAATGATGATGTAACCAATGGACAACAGCAAACTGCTCATCCCAATTCGCAATCCTGATTTCCATGCCCGTTCTCTGGCTTGTTTCTCAGCTTCTTCCCTACGTTCCCGAATTGTGCTCAACTGTTGATTTGCTAAAGCTTGAGGATCGCTTTGCTGAGCAATAAATTTATCAAGTTCTTGGGGATTTGCCTTAAACTTCTTGAGCAAATCTTTTTGAGCTTGAGGAATATTGGGGTTCTCAAGTGCTTGTTTATACCGTTGGTCGTCTTTCAGCAGTTCGGTAAACTGATTTTTGATTTGGGATTTTTGTTGTTCTACAGCTGCTCTAACTTTATCGTTACTCAACTGAGCTTGTACTTGATTGAGCTGGTTTTTTAATTGATTCTCAGCAGCTTCAGCATCCTTACTGATTTGATCCACTCTAGTGGCACTTGCTTGACGAACATTATTGAGGTGCAGGGGAAAAATCAGCAAAAACATCAAGCCCAAAATGCTCGACAGTATAAATGCTGGAAATCTCAAGTCAATACCGGGACGACTTCCATCATCCATACTGTCAATCCAGTATCCAGCAAAAAGGAAACCTAAACCTACAAGTGGCACAATTCCTCGGTCAACCAGCGCTGTTGCCAAATCAATTTGCCACGCCTTATTAGTTGGTTGGAAGGGAAATAACAGAATCAGAAAGTCCACAAAGAAAGACACTATTAGAATGAGTCCCACGACCTTAGCCGTGCGGGCAGCTGTGACAGCAGCTAAATGAGTATTCATAGTTTTTTGTCTCGCATACAACAGTAAAAGTCTTGTTCCATTCCAAGGTACTGGAATATTGTTCCCATGATGCTACCCAGAGTTTATGATTCGGAGATTATTTTTTGAATTGGAGAGTGGCGATTGGGGATTAGTCATCACCTCTGCTCCCCTACTCCCCAGTCCCTAAGCCCCAATCCCTTGTCAACACTTACACCGTCTGTGACAACAGTAAATACTCCTTTAGGGGGAAGAAATAAATTTTTCCCACAAAGGTAAATCTTCAGGGCGATCGATATCGCATAGAACAGGTAAATAACCGACTGATAAATTCAATCGCTGGGCAATCTTTATAGTTTGTTGTAAGACCTGAGAAGTTCCCCAGGTGATATTAGTAAATAAGTCTGGCAGGGGGTGTTGTAAACCAATCAGATAATAACCACCATCTTCTGCTGGACCTAGTACGAGGTCGTTATGATAAAGTAGCTCAAAGGCTTTGACAAGAATTTCCCCATTGAGATCGGGACAATCAGTCCCAATGATAATCACTCTTTCTGCTCCTGATTCAAAAGCATACAACAGCGATCGCACCAAGCGCACTCCCAAGTCCCCCTCTCCTTGAGGCTGGCAAATTATGTCAGACCCAAGCCAATCACGTACAAGCTGCAAATTTCCACCTGCAAACCGTACTTCAAAAGATAAACTAAACTTTCTTTGCAGCTGTTTTACCTGAAATATTGTGTGTTCTGTCATTTGGCGCTGAAGCTCAGCCGCGCCCTCTGAACCTAAAGCGCTTATCAATCGAGTTTTTGTCTTGCCTGCTTCGGGATAACGAGTAAATATAACTAAATGTTGTTTTGCGATTGGGGATTGGAGATTGGGGGTTAGCGATTGGGGATTGGTCATTAGTTGGTCACTGGTCACTGGTCACTGGTCACTGGTCACTGGTCACTGGTCAGGTGGTCATTGGAGATTGCGAATTGTGAATAATCTCCCCTAGTTATAGGAAGAATAAGAGTATTTACTAAGTACTTATTCCTACTTTAGGGGTGTTTTTGGGGTCACAATTACTCAATTTATACAAAAAATCCTGAAATCTATATAAATTAATGGTTTCATCTATCCACTTCTGGCTAGGACACTTTAGAATGATTCATTGAAAAGTCGAGCAGATGGGAGTTACAGCTTTTTTAAGCATAAGTACCCAAAAAGAACGACTTCTGTAAATCTCCGAATAAAGAATTAAGTAGAGATGCATCAGGAAGCATCTGTACGCAATCTCAAGTAAACCTTAAGGAGTTTGACATGAACAAAGGCGAATTAGTTGATGCAGTAGCAGAAAAAGCTAGCGTGACCAAAAAACAAGCTGATGCAGTTCTTACGGCTGCATTGGAAACCATTATTGAAGCTGTATCCTCTGGGGATAAAGTGACATTGGTGGGTTTTGGCTCTTTTGAATCACGGGAACGTAAAGCTCGTGAAGGTCGCAACCCTAAAACCAACGAAAAAATGGAAATTCCTGCAACGAAGGTTCCTGCATTTTCAGCTGGAAAACTGTTTAGGGAAAAAGTTGCGCCCCCAAAATCATAAGTTATCTGAAGCGCGAACCTTTTTTGATGCAGCGACCTAAACATGGGGGAAATTTAGCTTGGGCTGCAGCACTGGCTGGTTGTCCCCCAGATACGATTTTGGATTTTTCTGCCAGCATTAGCCCTTTGGGACCTCCAAACAGCGCTCTCGCTGCCATTAAGTCCCAATTGGATAATCTCAGGTATTATCCAGATCCAAATTACTGTGAACTGAGACTTGCTCTCAGTCACTTTCATCAACTCTCTCCAGAATGGATTTTGCCCGGTAACGGCTCGGCAGAGTTACTCTCTCTTGCAGGCAGAGAATTAGCTCAATTAGCAGCAACAGTTTTAATCGCTCCAGCCTTTGGCGACTACTATCGAGCGCTGGCGGCATACGATGCCAAAGTTCTGGAGTGTCCCGTGTCACTAACAGCCACTGCTTTGCAGGAATCATCTCCGTTGAATTCAGTGGCGTTCTTAAGTCCTTTGTCAGAAATTCTTGACAAAGGACAAAGGACAAATAACAAAGGACTATTGCTCAACAATCCTCACAATCCAACAGGAAAGTTGTTTTCGCGGGAAGCCATTTTGCCATATCTGGAGAAATTTGCTTTGGTGGTAGTCGATGAAGCTTTTATGGATTTTTTGCCTCCAGATCTCGAACAAAGCGCGATCGCTATGGTGCAAGAATATCCAAACTTAGTGATTTTGCGATCGCTGACCAAGTTCTACAGTTTGTCAGGATTGCGCCTAGGATATGCGATCGCGCATCCCGACAGATTGCATCGCTGGCAGTCATGGCGCGACCCTTGGCCTGTGAATACCCTAGCATCCGCCGCCGCAGTCGCGGCTCTCCAAGATAAGGTGTTTCAGGCTGAAACTTGGGCATGGTTACCACCAACAAGAAACCAGCTTTTTGAAGGTTTAGCCTCTTTGCCAGAATTAAAACCTTTGAATGGTGCTGCTAATTTTTTACTCGTTGAGTCACAATTGTCTGTATTGGAGTTGCAGCAAAAATTACTCAAAGAACACCGAATTTTCATTCGGGATTGCCTAAGTTTTCCTGAATTAGGCGATCGTTATTTCCGTATTGCCGTGCTTTCTTTTTCAGATAACCAGCGCTTGCTAAAAGCTTTATCATTAGTCATTAGTCATCACTAGTCATTAGTCATTGGTCATTGGTCATTAGTCATTGGTCAAATAATGACTAACGACAAAGGACAAAGGACAAAGGACAAGGGACAAAAAATGACTAATGACTACGATATTGTAATTATTGGTGGCAGCCTAGTAGGACGCTTTGCTGCATTGTCTGCAACCCAACTGAGGGCTAAAGTTGCTTTGGTAGAACCAACAGTAAATGGTAAGTTATATCTGGCTAATGCCCTTTACGGGTTTGTCTATCACCAAGCTTTTAGTCACATCAGCGACTTGGCTAGACAATTCGATGAGACATTTTTCAAAGGTGTTCGCATTTCATGTGGTAACAACGAACAGAAATGTCAAATCTCTGTAGATACTTCCCAAGCATTACTTTACTCTGATGGCATTATCTCCAAGATTCAAGAGCAACATTCACCTGCTATCCTAGCAGCGCAAGGAGTAGATGTTATTGTTGGTGATGGTCAATTTCAACCATCACCAACTCTTACATTTGTAGTCAACGATCGCCAGCTTCGCGCTCGAACTTATTTACTAGCAACAGGTTCGCGTCCGAAAATACCAGACATTGAAGGATTGCAAAAAATTGGTTTTCTAACCATACCTGATGTTTGGCAATCTCTTAACCGCCCCGCAGCACCCAAGCAATGGGCGATTTTTGGTGGTGTTCCTCAAAGTATTGAAATAGCTCAAACTTTAGCGCATTTGAATTATGATGTAACGCTGATTGTAGCTGGAAAAAATATTCTTCCTCAAATTGATTTTGAGATATCCCAACTCCTTTGTAGCCAGTTAGAAGCAGAAGGCGTGCGGATAGTAACACAAGCACCTGTGACTCAAGTCAGACGAATTGAGAATAAAAAATGGTTGCAAGTAGGAGATAAAGCTATTGAAACAGATGAGATTGTAGTCGTCACCGCACAACAACCAAATATTGAATCTTTAAATTTGGCTGCTGTCGATGTCAAATGGGATTGCGATCGCTTACTAGTCAATGATAAACTGCAAACTACCAATCGCCGCATTTGGGCTTGTGGTGATGTGATTGGTGGTTATGAAATTGCTAACATCGCTCGCTATGAAGCAAGAGTTGCCATACAAAATGCACTCTTTTTCTCAAAACAAAAAGTCAATTATCAACAGATTCCTTGGGGTATATTTACTCATCCAACAGTAGCGCAAGTTGGTTTAACTGAAGCACAAGCTAAACGTCAATACAATCGAGATAAAATTATAGTTTTACGACAGTATTTTAAATCTATAGCATCTGCTCAAATTCAAGATGAAACAACAGGTTTATGTAAATTGATAACCCTAGATCGTGGAGAAATTTTAGGAGCTTCTATCTTAGGTGCAAAAGCTATGGAATTTATTCATGTTATTGCTTTAGCGATCGCACAAAAAATTACCGTAACTCATTTAGCTCGCATAGCACCTCTCTACCCCAGTTTCTCAGAAATTTTAGAGCAAACAGCCCTTTCTTGGAATCAGCACAAGCTCAATAGCGATCTTGCTTGGCAAGATTTTCTCGAAAGCTTTTTTCACTTCCGGCGAAATTGGAATCTATGATTGGTTAGCAAGCAATACTTGTCGGGTTTTGCCTAAAAATCCGAAACCACGTAGGTTGGGTTGAGGAACAAAACCCAACATTTACAGATATGTTTTGAGTTTTTGACTTTGAAGTTCGTTCAATAGTTTATCAGCTGTTAATTATCTTAAATTCAAGAATTTTGTCTTATTGACTCCGGATTGAACTGTATGCTTGTTACTCAGAGGAGCAGGCTACAAGTATTAGCCAACATATAAAATATGTAATTGGCATGAATAGCACAATTAAGGATAGAGCGGCTATTGATTTTGCTGTGGCATTTTACGATGCTTTAGCAGCAGGGGAAGATGTCGAATTTGCTTTTGAATTGGGTTGCTCGCTGCTAGTTAATCTGAACGAGCACCAAACTCCAGTACTTAAGAAAAAACTCATCAATCCAGTTATAGATAAGACACTATCTAAACGGATATTCATCAGCTACAAACGCAATGTTGAACCTGATAAGCCAGTCGCCATGCAAATCTTGCAAGCGCTATCGCAACAGCACCAAGTTTTTATTGACCAAAGGATGTTAGTGGGTACGCGGTGGGCAGAACATATAGAAGCAGAACTCCGCCAAGCTGATTATTTCATTGTCTTACTTTCGTCGCGATCGGTCTACAGCGAAATGGTAGAGGCAGAAATTCGCATGGCTTACGAACTCGCACAAGTACAGCAAGGGCGTCCTGCCATTCTTCCGGTACGTCTAGCAAATGAGGGGTTACAGTCTGTTGTCGTTGATTTGATTTCACTAGGAGGAGTAAAAGTTACTGCCGAACAATGGTATCTGGGGTTTCTTACAGTTATTGAAGATACACTGTTGTTAAATACAGATGTGAGCTTTGTGTCATCAGTAGGGGCGCAAGGCATTGCGCCCATATCGTGGTTAGTGATTAACACAAATAACAACCAACAACTAACGCCTTAAAGAAACATTACCAATCCCTTGAATGATACCGCGAGCAATCAAACCGATACCGCGACCAATTATCTTTGTTAAAACAAACACGACACCGTTTCCTAAGAAAGAGAGTAATGATTGCAAGCGAGGTATTAATGCATCTCGAAATTCTATTCCTAGGGTGACAAGTAGCGGAATACCAGAAAGCTGAGCAAGTTCTTGACCGCGAGGCGCATAAATTGAAATTTTTGCAATACCGCGAGGTGCAAAAATAAAAAGTTCATAGCGACTTTCAAAAATTGCTTGAGGCTCAGATACGTAAGCGCTCAAACGATATTTCCAAGATAAATTATTTCTAAATTTTTCTAGTTCTCGCGTGGATATAAACTGGCGAGTGTAAAAATTTTGTTTGATTGCTTCTACATCTGATAAAGAGTTTAGCAACGGCTGTACTATACCATTGGCAATCTGAATCAAGAGATTTTCTAGGATATTTTCTGCTTGCTCTTTTGCTTCAGAACTATGAGATGGATAGGAAGTATTGTCTACTTGTAAATCTGTTTGAAATAATAAGTAGGAAAACAATTCGACGAAGAAGGGTATTTTGTTGAGAATCTCTCTTTGAACTACAACAGAGTTTTCTAACAATAAATTGACAATCTCTAAGTTGCGATCGCCAACTCTAATCTTAGAAAATTTTCCAAAAAAATCTATAGTTGATTCTCGCCATATATCAAATAATACAGTCTCTTTTAAGTGGCTTATATCGTGCATTTCAACGTGAGAAGCACGCATTTTATCCAATGTATCTGCTACTTTTTGCAGAATCACATATAGAAGTTCGCGTTTTTTGTCTTCTCGTAAAATATCAATTTCTAAAACTACGTCAGTTAAATTTTGTAAAGGAAGTTGGATTTTTGTAATGCAAAGAGCAAATAATTCCGCTTGTAGTGCTCTAGGGCTAAGTAAAACGGGTGATTTTGGAGTTTTTAAGAAGTCAGGATTGGGATAAGGAAAGCGTAAAGGTAAGTCTGTGGAAAACTGAGATGGCTCAGTTGCAAAATAATTGCTTTGAGGAACATCGCGGATGAGGGACTCTGGATTGTAGGAGACTCTCTCCTTAACTTGTTGCCTTTCTAATGGAGAAGTCAATAAGCGATCGAGTAACCAACGAGCCGCTAACAGTTCTCGTCTTCGTCCGGCTAGAACTGCTTGCTCTAAAAGTGGCAGCCCAGGAACCTGTAATTTTGCGGTAACTTCTTCCAAAGAAGCATTGATGTACCCTTCTCCTGACAAACGTATTTTATTTCGTAAGCGAGGTAAGGGGATTGGGGATTGGAGGTTGGCAATTGGCGATTGGCGATTGGTTATTCTTCCTTGTCTCCTCTGCTCCCCTGCACCCTGTCCCCAATCATCTCCGTACCAAAACGAACGCCCTGCTACTACTTCTTTCATAACAGTGACTAATTCAGCAACAGGTACACCTTTGGGACAATAAGCATTAACTCCCGCCGCTTGTGCTGCTAGGAGGAGTCCTTGTTCTTGAGTTGAACTCAAGAGCAACACTGGCAAGTTAGGATATTGAATTTTCAAATGCTGACAGAGTTGTAAACCTAGTTGTTGACTTGAGATAGAGTGACCGTTACCTAGTTCTAAAACAACTAAATTCACGCTATTAGGGTCATTACGTGCAAGTTCTGCTAGGATCTGCAATGCAGTGGTATCTGTTTCGGCTTCGGATATCACCTCAATGTCAGGGATGACTTCCAACGCTACCCTTAGCCCTAACCGAAAAATAGGGTCTTGGTCAATTAACAGTAGTTTCAAAGGGCGATCGCTCATAGTTTGCTAAAAACAACACTTGTTTTTATTAGGTAACAACAAGTTTTACAAATTAGCTTAATTTCCCCTATTGTGACCTGTTTGAGCAGCTCAATAAATGATTAATAATTCTCATAGGCTGGCATTCCACATCTTATAATGAGTTTGAGTCTTCGGCATTGGTTAACAGAACACAATCTTGACATTCCCCATATAAGTCAATTTTCATCGGGGCAAATCGCTGGCTTGGCATTCCGTATTGTTCAAGATATGGAACTCAAAAGCTTGAGCATATTTGATATTTGTCCGTTAGTCGAAGTTTTAGAAATGCCTTTAGGGGCTGTTGTACTGGAAATTTCTGTTTTTGCACAACTCACTCAAAACCTAGTCACTGCCTTTAGCCAAAAAAAATCTTTAAAACGTAATGAGGGGACGTGGTTGGCGTTCCAAATTGCTTATCTTCGTGCTTTACACCAAGTTCTCAGCCAAGAAAAAAAACTACACCGACCTTGGATAGATAGGATGACGATCTCGGACAGATTGATTTCTCGTCCTCTTCCCGATGCCCAACTCCAAGCATTGCTGAAAACTCTCCGTCCTGGAAAACTCACTGATACTCAAGCCGAGCAAGCACTATCTGTAGTTGCAGATTCATTACTCGTCCAACAGATGAATAATGCCTCTGTTGCATGGTTATTAGCTAATAGTGCGGAAGAAGCAGAAGCTAAAGCGAGCGTACAGCGATTGGTGAATGGACTTGCAGGACATTTGCTTGCCGCAATTGCAGAAAATGCCCCCGCATTTGCTCAACTCCAAAAATTCTTTCGGTTAGGTAATTCATTACTTCCAAATTATACGTCAAATGCATCAGCAGCAGGTGACAAAATAGATTTGTACCGAGAACTCTACCGAGCTAGTTTAATTCAAAGTTACTCAGAACCGATATTTATAGAATCTTTTGCTCTCAAAGATATTTATGTCTTTTCTAAAGGTTTACCCACAGAAAAGGGTTCCCAGGAAATGGCAAAAACTTCTCAGTCTGTTGATTTAATGACATGGGCGCAACAACAACTTTCCGATTTAGAAACTGTTGCTTTAATTGAATCAGAAGCAGGTTACGGAAAAAGTAGTTTTTGTCAGATTTGGGCTGGAATAGTGGCTCAGGAAGTTTATCCTAACTGGATGCCCATACTCATTAATCTTGCTGAGGTGACTCCGGGCGACACTTTGGAAGAAACATTAAATTCTGGTTTTCGAGGAAACTTTCATATCCATCTTGCTGAATGGTTGGAATTATCTCATCCTAGGTGCCTTTTGCTTTTGGATGGTTTGGATGAGCTACCACCTTCTTCTATGGGTAAAAGAGCAAAAGCAATTTTTATTCAGCAATTGCTCGATTTTCAATCAAAGCGCCAACATAAAGTTTTCTTAACGAGTCGGTTATCAATATTGCCAGAAATTGCTCGAGAACTGCGATCGCAATTCAATCAAATAATTATAGAGCGTTGGGAACAGGATGAACTGAGACAATGGTTTCAACAATGGGCAAAAGTACAATCTTTACCAATTGCTCAAAATTTCTTTACATTTTTAAAACAGGCTGGAATTTTTTCTAAGAAACCGGAATTCCAACAACTTTCTGCTTTGGTTCGACAACCTTTAATGCTTTATTTACTAGGCATTTTACATCGTGATGAATTGCTTGATGATGAAATGTTGCAGCTCGCAGCTAAAGCTCAGTATAGAGGTGATGCTTCTTTGTTATGGGAAATTTACTACCGTCTAAGTAAATGGCTGTTAGGTTATCCTCAAGCTGAAGGTATTAAAACAGTGCAAATGAACTGGGGATTGAGTCATATTCACCGGACTCAAGAAGCGATCGCAAATCTGTTACAAGGTTACCACCCTGAAGAATTACTAGAAATTATGCAAGATACAGCGTTGCAAATTTTGCACTCCGGGCGGAGTCAAATAAGTTGGATTGATGAACTAGGCATATTACCAACCTTTTATTTCAAGCTAACAGAAAAACCTAGAAACTTTTCAAATCGCCAATCTCCAATCGCCTATTCCTTATCGTTTGCTCACTCTAAGTTGGGTGATTATTTTTGTGCTAAAGCTATAATTTTAGGTTTGAAACGGTTAGTTGAACGGACTACAAATGCGTATGGCGAACAAACTTTTGTTTTAGATTCAAGAAGTGAAATTGCTCTTCATCTCTACAAGTTACTTGGTTATGGTGTTCTCAGTTCTGAAATAGAAGCACTTGTTGTTGAGGGATTACGGCGCTCGAACAAGCGAGAGTTTTCTTTTGAAGTTCTGTGTCAGCGTCTGTTACCCTTCTGGTATACCTATTGTCAAGGGCATTGGTTAGATGAAGGTATAGGGCATCAAGCTTTGACTTATTTTCAGGTATTACAAAACCCTGTTGGCATCGAGCAAGTGAATGCAGCAGTGGGATTAAACGTTTTTTTATTGCTTTTTAGCAGTCATCAGGAAGCAAAAAAGGAATTTTTGCCCTGTGGTCATCCTGCTTCTTTAACAGAATTTAATTCAGAAGCGCTCATGTGGCTGATAGGTAGGACATCAATTTTAGGCAAAAACACTCTTATATCTCGCATTCGCTCCAAATCTTTTAGCTTTATCAATCTGTCAGGAGTTCATTTGGAAGACGTGATGCTAGCAGGGGCTGATTTTAGGCAAGTGAATCTGTCTCACGCTGAGTTAGTTGGGGCAAATTTAGCAGCAGCCAATTTCCAAGATGCAAATCTTGCAGGTGCAAACCTCTCTAAGGCAAATCTAAACCATGCTAACCTTATGGGAGCCGATCTTAGAGGTGCAAATCTCACAGGAGTGAATCTTGAGTCTGTAAATCTGACTAATGCCTGTTTATTTCAAGCCATGTTAACTGATGCCGATCGACAGATGGCTTTAAGCAAAGGTGCCATATTCTCATCAGAACAGTTTCAAATTATTAAAAGTTTACTGTCACAACAATATCTACTGAATGGCAGTAATACTACGGGTGATACAGTTGCTTGGACTCATAGTAATTTATTGGAGAAGGGAATTATTGAAAGTGTAGAAGGGGAACTGGTTCTTCCAGAAGATCCATACGAAGATTATGGAGACGACGCAACAGTGACCAGTGACCAGTGACCAGTGACTAGTAATCACCTGACCAGTGACCAGTGACCAGTGACCACTAACCATTCTGTTCTTTGTTGCGGTACCCGTAAAAATTAATACTGTAATCTGTAATTTTTACGCCTGTTTGTTCTTCTATGTGGCGAATGAAATCTTCTGGGAGTTCTATGTGAACATCAAGAATTTGATTGGTGTCTAAACAGTTAACGTGACTGTGAGAATCACTAATATTGCCATATAAACGCCCATCACAACGTTCGATGCACTCAATGATACCTTGGCTGGATAAGGCTTCTAAATTCTGATAAACCGATGTATGCCCAATTCCCTTCCCTTGCAAGTTTAGGCGATCGTAAATTTCTCGGGCAGAAAGATGCTCTTGTGCATCCCATAACAGTTCTAAAATAAAACGACGCTGGCGACTCACCCGCATACCAAGCTTCTGGCAGCGATCGAGAGCATCTTCTAGAGAACGAATTGGTTGTGTAGATAATACTTGTTTTTGCATATTTACTTTAAGTTTTTTAAATTAATGGGTTTCTTATCTCTGTTAAATGTTTATTTGTTATTCTATGTGATTTGCACTTTTGCTCCTCGAAGTCCGCCTCTTCCCAAGCCTTTGTTTGGAGCATTGGGGATAAGGCATATTGATATGACGTATCTTTTTTGCTTTTTAAGCCTAAATTGTTTACACCCTAATCTAAAACAAACTCATTACAACTTTAACTTAAAATTGCTGTAAACGTCTACTGTACTGCTGCTATCTTGTCAATAGTTAACAATTATTTGCTGTAGCAGCCCTCTGCCTCCTGCCTCATCGGCTCTTTCTTGACAAATCATCCTGGAACTTGGAGTGAAGAGAGGCAATATTGTAAATTAAAAGTTTAATTGTAAAATAAAAATTAAAAAATATCTATTTCGATGGTCTTAAGAGAGTCATGATTATCTAGGAGTGCATCTGCTAGGTACATAGTGCCATGACTACCTCTAGTCAAATGAAATCGCGCACCACTAAATAGAGTAATTGCTGTATCAAATGTTACAACTTTATCTCGACCAAGTTGTTCCCTAAATTAAAAATTGAAAATTATGATGAAATGGATTGTGCCAATTGGCTTTCTTCTGATTGGCGTACTTAGTGGAATTATTGGCGAAAAAGTTATTTTTAGAAAGCTGAAAAAGATTGCATTCAGCAAAAAATTCCCAATTGGTGAAGTACTCATTCAATCCTTAAATCGTATGCCGTTTATTTGGTGTACGTTAGCAGGTTTTTATGGTGCAGTTATTAGTTATCGTACAGAGCCAGAAATTACAGATGTTCTAAAAAGAGTTATTACTATTGCTTTTTTATATTCTGTAACTTTAGTTCTTGCTAGACTTACAGCAGGAATTATAAATCTCTATTTACGGAGAACGGAAGGACTTTCAGCGTCTTTGATTTCTAATGCTGCTAAAACAGCAGTTTTAGTTCTAGGCATACTCATTTTACTACAAACACTGGGAGTTGAAATTACACCAGTTGTCACGACTTTAGGTATTACGGGTATTGCAGTTGGTTTAGCGCTTCAAGACACATTAGCCAACTTATTTTCAGGGTTTTACCTAATTATCTCCAAACAAGTAAGAACTGGAGATTATGTAAAGCTAGACTCAGGCAACCATGAGGGTTATGTTACAGATATAACTTGGCGAAATACAACTATTAAGGAGCTTTCTAACAATGTTATTATTGTACCTAACTCTAAGCTAGCTACTGCAATTTTCACTAACTATCATCTTCCTGTTAAAGAAATTACCTTGATAATGAGTGTGGGTGTTTCCTACGAGAGCGATTTAGAACAGGTTGAGAAGGTTACTGTAGAAGTTGCGAAAGAAGTTATGCAAGAAGTAGCTCCAGAATTGATTGAAAATGAGCCTTATTTAAGATTTGAGGAATTTGCAGATTTTAGTATTAATTTTACTCTCTATATGCGGGTGAATGAGTTTTTCGATCAACGCATTGCCAGACATTTATTTGTCAAAAAGTTACACAAACGCTATCAACAAGAAGGAATTAAAATTCCCTTTCCAATTCGCGATATTTATGTTAGCAAGGACCAGTAATCAGTGACCAGTGACCAGTGACCAGTAATCAGTGACCAGTGACCAGTGACCAGTGACCAGTGGCTGGGAATTTTAAAAATAAATTATTGACTCTTCATACTTACTTCATATTAAGTATGATAAGACTGACGAAAATAGGTAAATATTAATAATTCAGTAAAATCCTGTAAGCTTTTTTAATCCTCTATTTTGTAACCTTTATACTTTTAAGTGCTTTTTTACCGGAGGGTTCTTGTAAGGAAGCGTTTGTGAAACTGTGTATAACTTATAGAAACAGCGATCGCAAGGTAAACTGAATGATTCTATCAAAACGTCAATTATTTGTAATTTTAAGTGTCTCATCCGCCGCACTCTCGGTTGTAGTAGAACCGTTAAAAGCTTTTGGTACGCAGGCTACAACCACTAACGGAGTACAGCAGATGAATATCTTCCAAGCTCTTGTACTGGGTTTTGTTCAAGGAGCTACGGAATTTCTACCTATCAGTAGCACGGCACATTTAAAAGTGGTGCCAGTGATGCTTGGATGGGGCGATCCGGGAGTCGCTTTTACCGCCGTCATTCAGCTAGGAAGTATTGCTGCAGTCCTGTGGTATTTTTGGGGAGATTTAACACAACTTGTTGTAGGAGCAACAAAAGCCATTAGTCGTTCCGATTACCAAGACAAAGACTTCCGCGTGAGTTTGGGAATTCTCATAGGAACTCTGCCAATTGTTGTTTGTGGACTTTTGATTAAAAAATTTATTCCCGATTTTGATAATTCTCCCTTACGTAGTCTAGGTGCAATAGCAATTGCTTCAATTTTCATGTCCATACTCTTGGGGGTTGCAGAAAAACTTGGTACGCGCAAGCGGGAATTCAGCCAATTGGAAATGTCAGATGGTATATCGATGGGATTAGCTCAGGCTATGGCACTCATTCCTGGTGTTTCTCGTTCTGGTTCTACCCTTACAGCAGGGCTATTTATTGGTTTGGAAAGAGCAACCGCAGCAAAATTTTCCTTTTTGTTAGGCATCCCCGCTATTACCTTAGCTGGTTTAGTGGAGTTAAAAGGTTTGTTAGAAGTCGGCTTTGGGGATATAGTTCCCTTGGTCGTTGGGACGGTTTCATCAGCAGTCTTTTCTTATTTAGCGATCGCTGGTTTATTACGTTTTCTTAAAACTAGAAGCACTTGGGTATTTATCTGGTACCGCTTGGTATTTGGTGTTGTAATTTTAGCGGCAATTGGGGCAGGAGTTTTGAGTAATCAGTGAGCAGTGAGCAGGGACCAGTAAAGTAGGGTGGGCAATGCCCACCATTCGATATTGGTTGGCATTACCCATCCCATGCTCCATACTCAAGACAGTCATTCATGGGAACATCTCACAACGAGGGAATAAAAATAATTCTTTTTCCATGCCTAATGCCCTATTTTCTAAATAGAGCCAGGGAACGAGGGTTGTTAACTAAGCTACTAAAGCTGCTTTCAATTGGTCGCAGGCTTTTGCAATGGCATCTATACTACCAGGATTGACAAGCCCGTAGTAATCAAACTCGTAAACTCGATTATTTTTTGTTGCTTTCAATTGGTTCCAAAAAGATTCTGATTTGAAAGATTTTAAAAGCCCTGGTTGGGGACTAACAACAATCAGAACTTCTGGATTAGCTTCCAAAATTTTTTCTGCTGAAAGAGTTATATAACCCGGTATTGGTGCTTTCCCTTGTAAATCAGCCGCTAAATTTTTTGCCTGAAATTTATCTAGTAAATCGCCAGCCCAGCTTTTTTTATTGGGTGCTAAAATCGGTTGACGGCTAACAAGTACTAAAGTAGATTCTGTTGGAATTGGATTATCGGGCAAAAAAGTTTGATACTGCTTTAAAAGTGGTGTTGGATCTGCATTAACTATTTTTGCCAATGTTTTCGTTAAATCTTGTAATCCTTCCCAACTATCAACTTTTGTTAGTAGAGTTTGGATACCCAATTCTTTAAGTCTACTTGTTGTCTGATTAGAAAAACCTTCTGCACCAATGACCAAATCTGGTTTCAGTGCTAAAATTTTCTCTAGATTAGGCGGCGTTTGACCTTCGCTTACACGGGGAATATCTTTAAAACGCGGGTCATTTTTGAATAAGTTGCTACCAGATATACCCACGATTTTTTTACTATCTAATCGAGAAATAATATCTGTGGAAAGAGATGTAAGCGTAACAACTTTTTCTACTGAGCGAGCAGGCGGCTGTGATGAGGTTTTTGCCTGCTCGTTTGTTATACTTGAGCAAGCAAAAATACCGAAAATTACTCCTATTAATAATCCAATTAAGATTAAGCGATGTTTCATATTATGTATGTTTGTTGCACTTGCAATACCCTGATTTTACCCCATCTACCTCCTAAGAAACACATTTTAAAACCCTTATGTATCGGGGCTTCCGGAAAATTGTGTTTCTTTCATATTTCACGGGAGCGCTCGCCGCGCCTGTCAGAGGCTCCTATCTTGCACCGGGAAATTTGAATGTCAATTCCTTGACTAAGTGCCAGTTCTCTAAGGCGTTCAATATCTTGTAAAAGAAGTAACACCACCAATTGTGGAAATATAGTTTGGAATGCGATCGCAGCGGCTTCTCCCCAATCAGGTAGGTTTGTCTTGGCGATCGCCGTTTGAAGTTGCGCCCAATGCGCCAAAACATAAGAAATAAGGGACAATACCAACTCCCAGTCCACTGCTACCGCATCCACCGCTACTGGCTACCGCTCCTAATTGCGATCGCGTCCACTTGCTACTCTATGGTTGCTATTAACCCACTAGTCTATGCATAATGGCATGACCATAGCTCACATCTAAACTTAACCCTCTAGTACAGGTATAACAGCATTCACAGTTTCCCCAATCTGCTATCCCTGGACTAGTGGATATGTGTGGCTAGCTGTTGTTGCGATCGCGTAGCGCAAGCCGTGACAGTCTCTCCGTTACGGGAAAATTTCCATATCGGATTCTATCGCGATCGCGCCCACCCCTCTTTCCAGATTTGGCTCAATATTGACCTATAACAAGCGAAACTACCCATAGAAGCATAGATCAGTGGCTTAATGGACGAACTAGGGTCGAATGGCGCGGGGTTATGGTGTGTGGTTACTTTTTTCTTGCGGTTCCTCTTTTTGCGTTGAGCTTCGAGGTTAGTTTTTAGTTTAGTCACATTTTTATGAGAATATTATTCTTGTGAATTTAATAATTGGTTTCCATTCCATACAGCCATCTGTAATTTAGTGTTCCACAACTTTTGGAAATTTATCTAACATTCAAAATATTCTTTAAGGAGAAAATTTCATGACAATTATATACGGAACTAGTGGCAACGATACCATTATTCACCAAGGGTCAGATAACCTGACTGCCTATGGTTACGGTGGTAATGACTATTATTGGAATACAGGTAGTGGTAATGATTATTTGTACGGTGATGATGGTGACGATATATTAACTGGTTGGATCGGTAATGATTACCTTCTAGGTGGTTATGGTAATGACTATCTTGATGGTGGGTTAGACAATGACCTCCTTTATGGTGGTACTGGTTCAGATACTTTAATTGGTGGTTCTGGCGCTGATAAATTCTACTTCTACTCCTGGTTTGAAGGTATTGACATTATCAAAGACTTCTCCTACACAGAAGGTGACAAAATTCAGATTTCCAAATCAGGCTTTGGTGTTTCTTCCACTAGTCAGTTCAGATACGACAATTTTACAGGTGGGTTGTTCATTCAGGGAACCCAATTAATCCAGTTCGCTATATTAGAGAACAAGCCATCTATTTTTTACCTTGAAGGTTTTGAGCTTGTTGCGTAAGAGACTCTGAATACCATCCTGTACGGATGTTGATTCAATTGTTGAATAGTGTGCAAATGGTCAAACTCTCACCGTCTGGCAGAGCACAGAGGACTTAATTTTGTATAAAAGCTGAGAATCTTTCCTTCTGCCCTTTGCCTTTCTCCGGTAATAATGCGATTTTAGGCACTTACCAATCCCCTCTTAAAAAGGGGGGAATATACTCTTAAAGTCCCCAATCCCTAATCCCCAATTGCCATTAAAGAACAAATTTGTAAACCCACTGGTGTTTCAAGTACAGCAACTTCTACACCTAAAACACTAGCTAAATTTTCTGGTGTTAACACCATTTTGGGTTCTCCTACAGCCCAAACTTTGCCTTGGTAAATTAGAGCTATACGATCGCTATACCGAGCGCCTAAGTTGACGTCATGCAATACTGTGATAATAGATATATTTTGTTCTTGATTTAGTTGTTTGAGCAACTCTAATAACTGCAATTGGTAGCGGACATCTAAATAAGTTGTTGGCTCATCCAAGAGCAACACTTGTGGATCTTGGGCTAATGCTAGCGCTAAAAATGCTCTTTGTCTCTCACCACCTGATAATTGTTCCACAGAGCGATCGCGAAATGTTTGCATCTGTGTTAGCCGTAAAGCTTGTTCCACTTTCTTTCTATCTTCTAAATCTAACTCCCATTGCCACCAAGGTTGATGAGGCGTGCGCCCTAGAGAGACTAACTGTTTGACTGTCAACCCTGGGGGTATTGTTTGCTGTTGTGGTAATAAAGCTAATTTCTTAGCGACATCTGTTGCTTTTTGAGTGTGAATTGCTTGTCCGTCGAGGAGTACAGTTCCTGTTTGCGGTTTTAACAAACGACTCATCAGTTTTAGCAGGGTGGATTTTCCCGAACCGTTAGCACCAACTAAACTTAACCATTCTCCCGCTTGAAGTGTGAGAGAGATATCTTGAATAACGGGTTTGCTTGCGTATCCACCAGTCAGATCTTGAGTTTTTAAGATTATCATTTGCGATTGTATAATAACCAGATAAATACAGGCGAACCTAGCAGTGCGGTGACTGCACCTACTGGTAATTCTACAGCGCCCAGACGAGAAAGCAGATCGGCTCCTGTTAAAACTAGAGCACCGCCTACAGCACTTAAAGGCAAAACAAATCGGTAATCTGTGCCAACAAATAAGCGGATACCGTGGGGAACGATTAAACCAACAAAGCCAATTAATCCGGCTATACTCACAGCACCTGCAGCAAGTAATGTAGCAACAGAGCCAATAATAATACGCGATCGCCCAAGTGAAACTCCCAATCCAACAGCTAGATCGTCTCCTAAATTTAACAAGTTGAGATTGCGACCGAGTAAAGATCCTAGGATTAAAGCTATACAAATATAGGGGATTGCGATCGCAACCAGATTCCATCCCCTACCGTTGAGACTTCCGATTAACCAACTTAATGCAGCTTGGATTTGTCCGTCTTCTGTTAAAAGCAATAAAACAGATTGAATTGCTCCAAATAACGAACTTACAGCAACTCCACCCAAAATTAACCTTTCAATAGAAATACCATCACCACTGCGAGCCAGAAGATAAACGAACAGGGTAGTCAATAAGCTGCCAATCCATGCAGCAAAGGGAATCCAACTTTGCAGTATTCCCAGAGCAAATATTGGGACAGCCACTAAACCCGCCCCAGCCGAAATACCGAGTAAGAAAGGATCTGCCAGTCCATTCCGAAGCATTCCTTGAAGCAGTGCGCCAGACATTCCTAGAGCCGCGCCTACCAGTATTGCTGCCACAGTTCGAGGTAACCGTAAATCCCAGATAATAGTTTGAGGTAGCGTATCGCCTTGACGAAGAACTGCCTGCCATAATTGGGATGGAGTCAAAGCAACCGCCCCAAAAGACAAGGAAATTCCTATTAGGAACACCAGTGCTACACTTAGCAGTAAAGTTGCTACTAGAACGCGGTTCTCTGAAATAATTTTTTTCATTAGTGTATATTCAAAATGGCTATTATTCATCCTGCCCGAATTACTAAAGTACTATCCGAATCTATCGCTGCAGAAATTGGATTTGAACCGGGAGACGCAATTGTTAGCATTAACGGTACAAAGCCCAGAGATTTAATAGATTATCAATTTTTATGTGCTGATGAAGTGCTGGAATTGGAAGTTTTAGATACTGCTGGCAAAACACATTATATAGAAATTGAAAAAGACTACGATGATGACTTGGGGCTAGAGTTTGAAACAGCTCTCTTTGATAGTTTAATCCAGTGCAATAATCACTGCCCTTTCTGTTTTATAGACCAGCAACCTCCAGGCAAGCGCTCTAGTTTATATCTTAAGGATGATGACTATCGACTCAGTTTTTTATATGGCTCCTACTTAACTCTGACAAATTTACCAGAACGAGAATGGCAGCGTATTGAAAGTATGCGCTTGTCTCCTCTCTATGTTTCTGTTCACGCAACTGAGCCAGAAGTTAGAATCAGATTGCTCAAAAATCCGCGTGCAGGTCAAATTTTGCAGCAGATTGCGTGGTTTCAAGAAAGAAGACTTCAAATACACGCACAAGTTGTAGTATGTCCTGGTATTAATGATGGCATTCATTTGGAACAAACACTCAGGGATTTAGCGTCTTTCCACACGGGTCAAGTCCCAGCTGTTGCTTCTGTAGCAGTAGTGCCAGTGGGTTTAACTAAGTTTCGCCCAAAAGAAGACGAACTGATACCCGTGAGTACAGAAAAGGCAAGGGAAACGATCGCTCAAGTGCGATCGCTACAACAAGAGTTTCGGCAAAAATACGGTCAAAACTGTATTTGGTTAGCTGATGAGTGGTTTCTGATTGCTAGAGAGGAATTGCCAGAAGAATCTGAGTATGCGGATTATCCGCAAATAGATAACGGTGTTGGTTCCATCCGTTTATTTCTCAGACAATTTTCAGAAACAGCCGACCGATTGTTACCCTCAAAGGTTGAACCTAGAAAATTTACTTGGGTTGTAGGTAATGCGGTAGAACAAGCATTTGAACCAATTATTCAACGATTGAACTCAGTTGAGGGGCTAGAGGTGAAAATGCACGCTTTGTCAAGTGATTATTGGGGGCAGAATATTACTGTAACAGGCTTGCTAACAGGTCACGATTTGCTACTAAAGTTAAAGGGGCAAGACTTGGGAAATGGAATTTTGTTGCCAAGTATCATACTGAAACATGGCGAATTGGTATTTTTAGATGATATAAGTGTTGAAGATGTGGCTCAAGCACTGGGTACAAAAATATTTCCAGTGTCAGGAGTTGAAGAATTGATTTTAACTTGTATTAAATGCTAAGAGCTAATAGCTAATGGCAATTAACAATTAAAAATCTTATTTTTTAATGGCACGTAGGTAGGGCTATGCCTTACAAAAGTTTAAGGTAGTGGGCTTTAGCCCTACCTACTAGTTACGAACTAAGATGATGCTGTGGGGGTTTATAGTGACAAATCGGAGACGAAAAATTCAAAAAGCAGGATTTTTAATTTTAAATTTTAAATTATTACTATTGAATTTACTAATTGCACCTGCTACTGCAACAGCAACAGAGCCAGTTATTAGTATTGTCCAAAGTACAGAAAATACAAATCAGTGGACGGGTATTACAAACCGTTTGCAAGCAGCAGGAGTAAAGTTCTGTATAGTTCCCTTGTGGAATGTGAGTAGCACAGCAGATTGGGGCGATCGCACTATCTTATTTATACCCAATGTTGAGTCCTTAACTCCAGGACAAGCGATTGCTTTAGAAGAATGGATGAGCAAAGGAGGGCGCTTGATTGCAAGCGGTCCTATGGGAAGCGTATCAGCACCAGGAGTTAGACAGCTTTTGCGTGCATTGTTAGGAGGCTATTGGGGATTTAGCCTTGAAAACGCACAACAATTACAACTTCCTCCAAAACCAAAAATTCAAGCTTGGGCAGATAAAAAGGAACTTTTTGGCAAAATACGTGGTGGTGTTGTTATTCCTGATGAATTAGCTACCACTCAAACTGCTGCTGTTTGGAATGCCAAAGATAATGCAGCCGCAGTGGTAGCCACCGAGCGTTCTACATTTTTTGGTTGGCGTTGGGGAGTCGATGCTGTTGCATCACCAGAGTTGGATACAGCTTGGTTACAAACAAGTATCAACCGTTTTCTCAAAAAATCTAAAACTGCCCCAACTCGAGTTCCAGGAGGTTCTGGCACTTGTAATACAACTTTGGCAAGGCTACCTTCTACTTCTGGAACGCAGAAAGTAGAGAGCAGAAGGGCAGAGGGGCAGAGAAGCAGGGGAGAAAGCTCCGCTTCATCTACCTCATCCACTTTATCCAAAACTCCTACCTCCCCACAACCCACAACTCCAAAGGGAAATCCAACTTCCCCCTCTCCAACTCCCTCCGCCTCCCCTACTCCCTATTCCCTACTCCCTACTCCCCGTATTAACATTGCACCGCCACTGAAGTCAGACGAAGCGATCGACCAATTAGAACAAAGGGTACGATTTAATGTCGATCCCAACTCACAATCATCCATAAGCTCGTCGGATGCGATCGGACTCCAACACGAACTCGAAAATCTGATTGGTAGAGTAGAGAGTTCTCGTTTGGCAGCTTCAATTATTAACGGAAACAGTAACAGCGCTCAAGCGACTAAGGCACAACAAACAGAAGTTGCATCAACAACACCAGGTTCGCTTGTTTCCAATACAGAACAAGTCATAGATAATGCTCGTGCAGTCGCTAAAAACTTGCCCCAATTGGTTGCACAAAGAAATTATGCCCTTGCTCGTCAGCAGTGGCAAACCGCAAGAGCAAATTTATGGAAACAATTTCCTCTCGACCAAAGACTAGCTCAACCAGAAATTCGGTCAGTGTGGCTCGATCGCGGAACAATTGTCCGTGCTAAAAACGAACAAGGGTTAGCCGTTATTTTTGATAAATTGGCTCAAGCGGGAATTAACACAGTATATTTTGAAACCATCAACGCCGGGTACACAATTTACCCCAGCAAAATTGCACCCCAGCAAAACCCCCTCATTCAAGGATGGGACCCGCTTGAAGTTGCGGTTAAGCTAGCTCATGAGAGAGGTATAGAATTACACGCTTGGGTTTGGGCGTTTGCAGCAGGTAACAGAAAACACAATATACTGCTGAACCTTAACCCTGAATATCCAGGACCCGTGCTTGCGGCTCATCCCGATTGGGCTGGCTACGACAATCGCGGTCAGATGATTCCTGTGGGACAGGGTAAGCCATTCTTCGATCCAGCAAATCCTCAGTTAAGGCAGTACCTACTAAATCTCTACGAGGAAATTGTCACTCGTTACAACGTCGATGGTCTGCAACTAGACTACATTCGCTATCCCTTTCAAGACCCCTCTGCTAACCGGACTTATGGTTATGGCATAGCTGCTAGACAGCAGTTTCAACAACAAACTGGGGTAGATCCAGCTACAATTTCTCCAAAAGACAGAGAGTTATGGCAAAAGTGGACGGAATTTCGGACTTCTCAAATTAATACTTTTGTTGCACAACTGTCAAAGCAGCTGCGAGAAAAACGACCGAATTTAATTTTGTCAGCTGCTGTATTTCCCCTACAAGAACAAGAACGCATTCAAAAACTTCAACAACAATGGGAAGTTTGGGCAAAGAACGGGGATATAGATTTGATTGTTCCTATGACCTATGCTTTAGAGACAGCTCGTTTCGAGCGACTAGCACAACCTTGGATCAGATCTTCACAACTGGGATCGGCGCTATTAGTACCGGGAATCCGCTTACTTTCATTACCCACCGTAGGTGCATTCGACCAAATTCAACTCTTGAGAGACTTACCCGTAATTGGTTACGCTTTATTTGCCACGGAGAACTTTGGTAGCGATCTACATAAAGTTTTTAGTGCAACTCAAGGAAGCATTCAACCCAGATCGCAAGAACTCATTCCTCACCGCCAACCTTTTAAAACTGCGGCTGCTCGTTACTCTGCTTTACAACGGGAATGGAAATTTTTGTTTCAAAATAATAAGTTGCAACTCTCGAACACAACCCTAGCCACATTTAATTCTCAAGCAGATATTGTACAAAGTGCTTTAGATCGGGTAGCGCAAGAGCCTAATTCTAGCAATTTGATTGCTGCAAAAGCCGTACTCACTCGTTTTGTGTCTCAATTTAGAACTTTAATGCGTGCTCCATCTCAAGAAAATTCCTATCAAGTCAAAGTTTGGGAAAATCGTTTGACTACGATAGATCGGTTATTACGTTATGGAGAACGCGCCCAAGTTCGCAAGTAAGGGATTTCCAAGAATTACATTACTCATCTTGTGGTACGGGCGAGGACGCCCGTACCACAAGAACAAGAATGCTGTGGTTCAATCCCTTAAAAAGAAATTTTTGTATAAATTAATTTTATTTTTTTGTATTTCTACGCAAGAAAATGTTTTATGACAAAGTAACAATGCAACAAGTCAGTTAAAAGAAATCTTATAATACAATTTTGCCACTTAGGCTATTGTAATTTTTTATGCATACTTTAGCTCAATATATTGTATTACCGAGTTTAGACTCTATCATTTATCCTTCTCCTCTAACTATTACCCCAGAAGAAACTTTGTCAGACGCTGTGGCTCTTATGCATCAATCTCAGCTGCAAACAGGTTTTGTCTTGGTACTCGACGAAATGCGCGTAGTGGGGTTACTAACAGAACGAGATATAGTGCGGATAGCTTTTTCAGATATTAACTTTAAAGCAATTAAGATTTTTGAAGTGATGGAGACTTCAGTAATTACTCTGAAGCGCTCTGAAATGGAAAATCATATAGTAACACTACTAACACTATTGCGCCTGCATCATTTACCTGCATTAGTCATTGTGGACGAAAAGGAGCAATTCATTGGAGTCATTACTTATGAAAGTATTTGCCACTTTTTAGAAAGAGAAGGATTGACTATAGGTGAATTAACGCAAATTCAGAAGCAACCTAGTTTAGTAGAGTCGGCTGTTATGAATTCTGAAGCAGAACAGCAACTTCAAGCTGTTATAGATGCAGTGCCGGTATTTGTCTCGTGGGTGAGAGCTGATGGACACTATTTGGGAGTGAACCGTCGTTTAGCTGAAAGTTTAAATTTAACGACTGATGATTTTGTCGGTCAATCGGTGGGTTTTACGCAAACCAATCAAAATATTACAAAGTTTATACAAGATTTTATAAGTAGCTTGGAAATAGCCAGATCTCGTATCTTTGATATGCAGGTACATGGCACAACTCGTAATTATTTGATTACAGCGCATAAGTATCAGCAAAATAATGCTGCAGTTCTCGTGGGAATTGATATTACGGAAACTAAGCAAGTAGAAAGAGCACTACAACAAGCGCAAGCAGATCTCGTTCAAGCAAATGCAGAACTGGAAATGCGGGTTGAAGAACGTACAAAAGCTTTGCGAGATATAAATCAACAGTTAATGTATGAAATTGCAGATCGCCAGTTAATAGAAGAGCAATTGCGACAATCTCAAGAAATGTTGCAACATATCATGGACAACATTCCTCAAAGTATTTTTTGGAAGGATACAACATCCGTATATTTGGGTTGTAACCGCAATTTTGCTCAGATAGTAGGCTTGGAGCGTCCAGAAGATATTATTGGCAAAACTGATTACGATATAATTCGCGATCGCGAAGAAGCTGACTATTACCGGGAATGCGATCTCAGGGTGATGGAGACTGACGCACCAGAGTATCATGTAGTCTCACTTCACACACGTAAAGATGGCAAAGAAGCTTGGCTAGAGACAACAAGAGTCCCACTTCACGATTTAGAAGGTAAAGTCATGGGGATCTTAGGTACGTTTGAGGATATCTCTTCTCGCAAGCAAGCCGAAGAAAGTCTCCGCTTGCGCGATCGCGCGATCGCAGCTAGCAGCAATGGCATTATTATTACTGATGCGTCCATACCAAACTCACCAATTATTTATGCTAATAGAGCGTTTGAGCAAATTACAGGTTACTCTATAGAAGAAGTGCTAGGACGAGATTGCCGTTTTCTTCAAAATGGCGATACCGATCAGCCCGGTTTAGTTCAATTACGTAATGCTATTTTCCAAAGAAAGGGCTGTACTGTAGTTTTACGCAACTACCGTAAAGATGGCTCGTTATTTTGGAATGAATTAAGTATTTCTCCGGTTCACGACTCGAGTGGAAATTTAACACACTATATTGGTATTCAAACTGATATTACAGAGCGACAGAGGGCAGCTGTTGCTCTATTAGTATCGCAAGAACGGCTGCACTATTTACTCTCCTCTAGTCCGGGAGTCATTTATAGCTGCAAACCTTCAGACGATTATGCAACAACGTTTATCAGTGAAAATGTCATGTCCATGTTGGGTTATGAAGTACAAGAGTTTATTCAAACGCCTAGTTTTTGGATAGATCGCGTTTTTCCAGAAGATTTGCCAAGAGTCAGTGCAGATTTGGCAATTCTGTTTGAGCGAGGACAAATTAACTACGAGTACCGTTTTTTCCACAAAGATGGTAGTGTCCGGTGGATGTACGATCAAGCTCAACTTGTACTAGATGATACTGGCAATCCAATAGAAATCGTTGGTTACTGGCTTGATATTACAGAACGCAAACAACTTGAAGAGGAACTAAAAAATGCATTGCAAAAAGAAAAAGAACTTAACGATCTCAGATCTCGCTTTATTGCTATGACTTCCCATGAATTTCGGACACCCTTAAGTACTATTCTCTCCTCAGCAGAATTGCTACAACATTACCGTCATAAATGGACGCAGGAAAAACAGCTTTCTCACCTGCAACGCATTCAAAACGCCGTTCATCATATGACAGAAATGTTAGACAATGTTTTGTTAATTGGTAGAGCAGAATCGGGAAAACTAGATTTGACTCTAGAAGAGTTCGATCTCGTCGAATACTGTCAGTATATTGTGAAGGAATCAGAATTAAATATTAAAAATTCTCAACTTATCAATTTTAAAACTCAAAATAAGTCCTTACAATGTCGTATGGATAAAAAATTACTAAGTCACATTTTAAGTAATTTACTATCAAATGCTATTAAATATTCTCCGGAAAGCCCTCTTATCCAATTTACCCTTCAGTTAGAAGCTGAGCAAGCAATTTTTGAAATTCAAGACCATGGGATTGGCATCCCAGCAGACGATCTACCTTATATATTTGAATCCTTTCATCGTGCTACAAACGTCAGTCATATCCAGGGGACAGGATTGGGACTAGCGATTGTTAAAAAATGCGTCGATACCCACAAAGGTAACATTACTGTGAAAAGTCAAGTTGGTGTTGGAACAACCTTCACTGTTACGTTACCAATCATCAGCGATCAGTGACCAGTGACCAGTGACCAGTGACCAGTAACCAGTGACCAATGACCAAGGACAAATTAGGGAAAATATGATCAAAATTTTAGTTATTGAAGACGAAGAATCAGTAAGGGAGAATATTTTAGACCTATTGGAAGCAGAAAACTATGATACAATTTCTGCTGCTAATGGAAAAATGGGCTTACAATTAGCATTCTCTGAAGCGCCCGATCTCATTTTGTGCGATCTCATGATGCCAGAGGTTGACGGTTATGGTGTACTCACTGCATTACGCGAACAAACACCGACCGCAACAATTCCGTTTATCTTCCTAACTGCTAGATCTGCTAGATCTGATTTTCGTCAAGGCATGGATTTAGGAGCAGATGACTATTTAACCAAACCATTTACTCGAGCTGAACTGTTAAATGCGATCGCCAGTCGTTTATCCAAACAAGCCGCTTTTAAACAATGTATAAATAAAAATCCAAACTATGAAACTAAGGCTGTTTCTCCAAAAGCACAAAAGCTAGAAATGTGCTTGCGTCATACTTTAGAACGGCGAGAATTTCGCCAATTTCAAATTTATTACCAACCTATTGTCGATCTCAATTCTGGTAGAATTGTAGCAGCCGAAAGCTTGCTACGCTGGCAACATCCCGAACTAGGTATGGTTTCTCCAACAGAAGTTATTCCTTTAGCAGAGTCTACAGGTTTAATTATCCCTATTGGAGAGTGGATATTGCGTTGCGTGTGCAAGCAAACAAAATTGTGGCATGATGCAGGATTTACTTTCTTACATATTGCTGTCAATTTATCTGTTTGTGAATTGATGCAACCTGAATTTAGTCAAAAAATTATTAAGTTTTTACTGAACAATAACCTAGTAGCCGATCGCATAGGACTAGAATTAACAGAAAGCATGATTATGCAAAATGTAGATTGTGCTTTTCAAAATATACAGGAAATCAACTCTTTAGGAGTACAAATTGCTATTGATGATTTTGGGACGGGTTATTCTTCTTTGCTTTATCTAAAACAACTACCTGTTAACACATTAAAAATAGATCGTTACTTTATTCAAAACGTTGCCAGCGATCCACAAAAAGCAGCAATCACTACAGCACTAATTCAAATGGCACACAATTTAAATTTAAAAGTCATAGCTGAAGGTGTAGAGACAGAACAAGAATTAGAATTCTTACGAGCTTATAACTGTGACGCTATGCAAGGTTTCCTCTTTAGCCGTCCTTTACCAGCGTCGGAGTTTGAAAAAATGTTAAGAGAGGATAAAAGGTTAGTTGTTAGTTGTTAGTGGGTTTTTAGAAGATATTTAATACTCAAATAATAATTATCAATGTTTGTTAAAGAAATAACAAACTGATGACTTAAGTAAATATAGCAATCTTATTTAATTTATAAAATATATGTAGGGTGAGCATTGCCCACCATCAAACTTTGTGGTGGGCTGTCTTCCCTACCTACAGTACCTAAGATTGTTTATAAATGATTGAGGGTTGCTATAGATGGAGGCAAACAAGCAATGACAAATGACTAATGACAAATAACCAATGACAAATGACAAATAATAATAAGCACAAAATTCTAATCATAGAAGATGAGACATTTGTAAGGCAAAATTTGGTAGAATTACTCACCTATGAGAATTTTCAGGTTATTGCTGCAGAAAATGGTCTCATGGGCGTGCAATTAGCTCATGAGGAAGTGCCAGATTTAATTATTTGCGATGTTATGATGCCAGAACTAAACGGGCATGATGTTTTGCAAAAATTACGTCAACAACCGCTAACAGCAACAATTCCATTTATTTTCTTGACTGCTAAGTGTGAAAAAGCTGATGTGCGTCAAGGAATGCTTTTGGGGGCAGATGATTATTTAACCAAGCCTTTTACTAGGGTAGAATTACTAGCAGCTATTTCCTCAAGATTGGAAAAACAAGCGGCTATTCGTCAGCAATCACAAAAAAAGCTAGATGAGTTGTGTAGTAATATTGCTATGTCACTTCCTCATGAAATGCGGACACCACTCAATGGGATTTTGGGTTTTTCAGAACTTCTTATTAGAGAAGTCGATAATCTTAGTCCTCACGAAATCCGTGAAATGGCTGAAGGCATTCACAAATCAGGAGAACGTCTCTACAGGCTAATTCAAAAATTTTTACTTTATGCAGAATTAGAAATCGCAGCCACAGATTCACAGAGAGTACATTTACTTCAAACCCACAAGACTAAATTCCCTACAATGGGATTGCAAAAATTAATCGATGAAAAAGCTAAAAAACTAGGGCGTGGAGCGGATGTATGTATCAATTTTCAAAAATCTTGTAGGCTAAGGATGTGTGAAACTAAACTTTATAAAATAACTGAAGAATTGTTAGATAATGCTTTAAAATTCTCATTGCCAGGAACAAAAATATATGTAGACAGTACTGTTAGCAATCGAAAACTTATTCTATCTTTTACTGACTTTGGTAGAGGTATGACAAGTGCTGAAATTTCTGATTTGGGTGCATATCGGCAATTTGAGCGAAAACTTTACGAACAGCAAGGTTCGGGTTTGGGATTAAGTATTGTTAAGCGCATAGTGGAATTACACGGAGGTGAACTTTCTATTCACAGTCAGCCTGGAGAGAAAACTGTTGTGCAAGTACTGCTTCCCTGTACTTCATGTAAAAAAGAAAACACTTAAGGCATTATCCACAGTAGGCTGATTTGTGGTAGTGCCTTATCGTGTTTGAATTTATTATTGGTTAATTGGCTGACTTTGATACCATTATGAACGGCTGATGTTTGAGATTATGTGTGATTTGCTGTTTGACTTTGCGTATATCTTGTATAAAATGAACGAAAAATCATTGATTATAGAATATGGCAAAGCGATCGCTCCAAGCATCAACTGAGGGTATAAGAAAAGCGAAATATGCTTTTAAACTGAAAGGCTGGACACAAGAATACTTAGCATCTGAAGTTGGATTGGACACTCGACAACCAATTTGGAAGTTTTTTAGTGGAAAACCTGTTGAACGTTACGTCTTTCACGAGATTTGTCATTTATTAGATTTAAATCTCGAAGAAATCGTCCAACAGCCCGATGAAGAACTAGCAACCAATTCAGAGAAGATACAAGAAAATACCACAGATATTAGTGCTTTAGTACAAAAAGCACGGGCTGCATACTATAAAAAAATTCAAGACCAGTGCGGTACTGTATATATTTTGGATATAGCTCAGCCTCTGAATTTAGACGCTCTTTATATCGATGTCAATATTCTAGAAGAAATTACCAGTCAGCGATGGCTAGATTTGACCGAGCTACAAAACTTTACGTTTAACAAAACTAACAATTATTCTTCCATTCAAAACAAGACAAGGTTAGAATTTGGTGGTTTTTACTCGAATCAATTACATCAAGAACGAATTGCTGGGTATGAGGCAGTTTTAAAATATTCTAAGCTGATGGTATTGGGTAAACCGGGCTCTGGGAAAACCACTTTTTTACAATCAATTGCAATTCGGTGCAACCAAGGAAATTTTAAACCAGATTGTCTGCCAATTTTTGTAAGTTTAAAAAGCTTTGCGGAAGACACGAGTACAATCCCCAATAGTAGTTTACTCAACTACTTAGGTCAGATAGCTAAGTCTTGCAATATATTAGAACAAGAAATTGAAATAATACTTCATCATGGTAAGGCAATTGTCCTACTAGATGGTTTAGATGAAGTTAGCGAGAAAGAAAGCGATAAAGTGATTAAAGAAATTCGTTACTTTACCGAGCAGTTTTATAAAAATCAGATCGTTCTCACTTGTCGTATTGCAGGACATAAATATCAATTTAAAGGATTTACTCAAGTTGAAATTGCTGATTTTACGAAAGCGCAGATTCGAGCATTTGTTGAGAAATGGTTTGTCTCTATTGCTAAATCTTATCCGGTACACGGAAAAGTCTTAGCTGCTGAATTTATGCAAAAGCTAGAATTGCTCGAAAATTATCACATTCGAGAACTGGTAACTACACCAATTCTTCTTAATCTTACCTGCTTAGTTTTTCAGCGTGTCAAAAATTTTCCCCACCTCCGTTCCGAACTTTATAGACAAGGTTTGGATTTGTTATTGGTGCGATGGGATGAAGCTAGAGGTATTAAACGAGATGAATTTTACTATAATTTATCTTTATTACAGAAAATTAAGTTACTCAGTCGCATAGCAGCAAGTACTTTTGCTCGAGGCGATCGCTTTTTTTCTGAAGCTCAAATCCAGCAACTTATTGGCGATTACCTTAGCGATTTGCGACAAGTACCTACAGATGTGGATGCTTTACAGCTAGATAGTACGGTCGTATTAAAATCAATCGAAGCACAGCATGGACTCTTAGTAGAGCAAGCACGAGGAATTTATTCTTTTTCCCACTTAACTTTTCATGAATATTTTACTGCAAGAGAAATTGTAGCAACTGCCAATCCTCAAACATTGCAAGAATTTGCAACTCATTTTTATGAAAAGTCTTGGAGAGAAGTTTTTTTATTGGTTTCGGAAATGCTGTACTCTGGGGATGATTTGTGGTTATTGTTGAAACAACAAATTAATATTCTTGCTGCTTCCAATGAAAAATTACAGCAATATCTTAAATGGATAAATCAAAAAGCAAGTGCCATCGTATCTTATCACCCAGCTAGCGTTCGTTCCTTTTACTTTACCCTCGCTCTTCCTCCAAAACATTCCCTAGCAGGAAACCAAAGTTTTACTCTGTTATTAGATAAAAGGCTTGCAGGTACACTTGTTACCGATTTAGCCTTAGATTTAGCTTTGACGTATGCTCTTACAGTGAGTTTATCCATGACGGCGGACATTTTCTTCCAAAGACTATCTGCTATCCAGCTATCTCTCGATTTAGAACACTTATTAGGGCAAAATCCTTCATTACAAACATCACTACAAAACCTAAAAAATCAGTTACCAAATTCTATAGAAGGGAGAGAACCCGTAAAAGCGTGGTGGTTGGCAAATGGAGAAAAATGGACAGAAGAACTGAGATCTTTAGCCATCTCTGGGCGAGGTATTGGTTATGATTGGCAGTTTACAGAGAATGAGTTGGGATTGCTACAACAGTACTGGGACGCTAACAAATTGCTCTTTGATTGCTTGAATAGCAGCGATCGCGTAAATGTTAAAATTCAGCAGTCCATTGAGGAAAGCTTTTTCAGTAACCAGTAATCAGTAACCAGTAATCAGTGACCAGTGACCAGTGACCAGTGACCAGTGACCAGTGACCAGTGACCAGTGACCGGTGACCAGTGACCAGTGACCAGTGACCAGTGACCAGTGACCAGTGAAACTGAAGTAGGGTGGGCAGTGCCCACCATGCGCTATTGTAGGGCATAGCCCCACCTACTTGTTTAGGTAATCATAAAAGCGGTTCGGGAGTAGTCATTAGCTAATGGCTATGGGGCATGGGGCATTGGGCAAACATTACACTGGAGGTGTTATACTTTAAAGTAGTACGGAAATTGGTATGAAATCTCTGCGTTGGTTGCTGCTGTTTCTGTTTCTAGGTACAGTAGCTTGCGATCGAACGAGTGCTTTGCCAGAAGAATCTACACCCCAAGCTTCTGCACCCTCTGCTCAACTGGCACAGAATTCGGCACAAACACAAAATATTATTCCGACGGAAACACTGTCTCCTACACCCATTAATATTGACCTCAAAAGTTTACCAAAACCTTTTGCCACAGACAGTGCTTCAAAAAGTCCTCAAGTCGTACCAATTCCATCAAAACCCACTTTGCGCGTACCGTCTGGCTTTGTCGTTAATGTTTTTGCGGATGGTTTAGATGCACCCCGTTGGTTGGCTTTAACTCCGAGTGGTGATGTCTTAGTGACAGAAACTAGGCAGAATCGAATTCGTTTATTGAAAGATACCAACAGTGATGGAGCGGCTGATGTGAAAGAGACATTTGCAAGTTCTGCAAATGGACTCAATATTCCCTTTGGTATGGCTTTTGCAGGTAATTCTTTCTTTTTAGGTAATACTGATGCTGTCCTGAAATTTCCTTATCAACAAGGTCAGCAGCAACTAAGCGGTACGGGACAAAAAATTGCTGACCTACCAGGTGGTGGATACAATCAGCATTGGACTCGTAACGTAGTGTCATCACCAGATAGTCAAAAAATATATGTTTCTATTGGTTCGGAAAGTAATGTAGATGAAGAACCACTCCCAAGGGCTTCCGTACAGGTGATGAACTTAGATGGGTCTGGGCGGCAAACTTTTGCCTCTGGTTTGCGTAACCCAGTTGGTTTGGACTTTCATCCCGTGACAAAAGAACTTTACTCAACTGTCAACGAACGAGACGGTATAGGGGATGATTTAGTACCAGACTACTTGACTCGCATTCAGCAGGGAGAATTCTACGGATGGCCTTATGCTTACCTGACACCCAATAATCTTGACCCCCGCCAAGCTACGGGTAACAAGAGCAAACGACCTGACTTAGCAGCCCGCACTCGGACTCCAGATGTATTATTTCAAGCACATTCAGCAGCCCTGGGTTTGCAGTTTTACGACGGTCAGACCTTTCCCCAAAAATACCGTAATGGTGCTTTTGTTGCCTTTCGAGGTTCTTGGAATCGCGATCGCGGTACTGGTTACAAAATTGTCTTTGTGCCTTTTGATGGTAAAGGGAGACCCCAGGGCTATTATGAAGACTTCCTCACAGGATTTTTACTAGATCCTTCCGTACCCACAACTTGGGGGCGTCCTGTAGGCTTACTTGTCTTACCCGACGGTAGCCTTTTAGTTACTGAGGAAGCTAACGATCGCATTTATAGGATTCAGTATAAAGGGGGATAGGGAATTGGCGATTGGGAGTAAGAATTTCCCAGTCCCCATTGCCCCTCAACAAGGAGGGGGCCCCGAGTTCCCCAGTACCCATTGCCCCATACTAAAACCATCCCTCCAGTTCGAGAGTTTCTACCATCTGGAGTCCACGGGTATCACCAACACCTAGGATTGCGGCTTTGGCATCCTCCCTAACTCCTAAATCTTTGTCTTCAGCAAAAGCTTGAATTAAAGCGTCTACAGCGGTGGCATAGACGACATTAGAAGGGAGTTCGCGGCATAATTGTCCCAATGCCCAAGCACAATTACTTCGCACTGGAGCTACGGGATCTTGCACCAAAGCTTCGATTAAGGGAGGTATTGCCCTCACAACTGTTTCATAACCCACATCTGCCATTTGAACTAGGGCGCTAGCAGCCCACAAACGGACTGCTGAGATATCAGTCCTTAAAGCATTTGTGAGGGGTGGTAAAGAACGGCGATCGCGACAGTTTCCCAATGCCCAAACAATGCCTTTACGTGCGTAACCATTCCAATCTCGGTTTAATTGAGCAATCAATGGCTCCACGGCATCTGGGCTTGGGTTTCGTCCAATGGCATATGCCGCACTCACCCGTACTAAAGGGCAAGTATCAGTTAACAAACGAATCAAATGCGGAATAGCTCGTGCATCTTCTATGTCACAAAAAGCACGAGAAGCAAGCATTCTTTGCTGTGGTTTTGGATGTTCCAATAGAGCTAGCATTGCCTCCGGATCGGGCTTAGGTGCTTCTGCTTCCGCAGTCAGTGGTCCTAAATGGTCTAGGGGACTTTCCAGTTCTATCTCTACATCATCAAGTAAACTTAGGTCTTCTTCGTCATACATATCTTATTTCAATCCCTGATAGGGATTAATATAAAACCCTTTGTGTCAAGAAGTGAAGATGTAAAAATTTTATGGCTAAAGATTGCACTTACCAATCTCCCCAACCTTTCAAGGAAAAATGTTCTATTTTATCCATAAATAAATACATTCGGCTTTAGACCATCTGGCAGAGCACAGAAAACTCAATATTGTATAAAAGCTAACAATATGAACTTTCTGCCCTATGCAACCAAGCCTCTATCTTTCTTCGGTAATGCTATTTGACGATCGGATGCGTACTTTATAAGAAAATTTAGTCTAACGTGTCACGGTTTACTAACATTCTTCTGCATAAGATGATTTTGCTTTACCTAATAGAATTATAGAAGGAAAGCCTAAAAATTGATGAGACGGCAACTCTGTTAACTGTGGTGCAGGTTTTTTGTCGCCGCTAGGAACTTCTGTGTGTTTACGTCCTAACCGTATCTAGGACTTATGCATAGTCCTCTTTTTAAGAGGAGCTAGAGGAAGATGGGTGGATCTGCAAGGCGTAAAATACCCAAAATACCGTTGAGGTTGCGTAAGTTCTGTAAGGAATTGCGTGCGCGTATTCATCACAAAAGTGCTATTTTTTAGCCTAATTCCTTATTTACTCTATCTAAGTCCTTTATTTTGATTAGTTTATGAACTTCTACATTCCTGATTTTGATACTTTGAACAGAGTTGGTATCATTTTAAATTTCTTAGCAGGATTTTTACTAGCGCCTGACTTAATAGGAAAAGATAAGCTTTCACAATTGGAAAAGAGGCTGAAACCAAGTTTTGCAAACCTTATGTCGAATTTAAATACTTTTCTAGATAAATTTGTTGGAAATTTTTATCGTGATTTTTTTTATAAAATTCCTATTATTGGTGACTTAACTCGCACAGCAGTAGGAAGAATAACACTTTCTAGTTCAAGTAATGGAGCGACTGGAAAAAATACAAAAAATCTACTATTAGTATTGATTAGTATGTTAATCTTTACTATTCTTTTATTTATATTTTCAATAATATTAAAATTTAGTTTTGTTAGAATCGTGTTGATTTTTGCTCTTGCTATATTTTCCTTTCTTGTATTAATTATTTTCTTGCGATTATTGGTTTTTCTTATTATTAAATTTTCCCAAGTTCTAGTAGCTTTTTCAAATCAAGATAATATATTTTTATCTTTCTTAACTACTATAGGAATAGTGTGTTTTATTCTTGGCAATTTATTTCAATTAATAGCTACTTTCAAACCTCAATAACATATAATTTTGTTCTAGGAAAGCACGATCGCGGTTTCTCACTGGTCAAGCTCTACAGTAGATATTGAACTCTTGGGCGCGATGACTTACCAATTTGCTACTTAGATAAGGGAGTTCTATACCGACTCGTCTATCCTTAATCACCCTACGCTGCAATTGCGTGTTCCATTTGCTGTGACAGCATAACGACTTGATGGCTTTGTCGTCACTAGCTCTGGTATATACTTGGCTTGTAGAATTGTCACTAATGCTAGTTTCCTAGGTAGTATCGAAGGTAAATATGCAGTAACTACCTTCGTAAACTTTTTTGTAGTTATCAGTTTTGTAACATATTAGATGGTGACACCAAAAGGAGCAGAACATGACTTCACTTGCTCAATGGTTGAGAGCTTTTCTTAGATGGGTTGAATCTTTACTTCCTCCTCAAGTACAACAAACTTCTCAAACCATAGGGAATAATATCTCACGAGTCTTAACAACTCTTTTTGAACAATTTCCTCAACTTAGACCTAATGCAAGAGTACCTAAACTCAAAGTACGAGATCCGGTTGTACAAAAGGTGAAAGAATATCCTCTTTTACATAGTAGATTTGTTCTGGGTCGCGATCGCAGGGTATGTGATATCGTCACGCCCAGCCCTATTGTGAGCAAAGAACACCTGTCTATTGAGCGCAGAAACGATCTGCCAAACAAACCTTTTGTGATTCAAGACAGAGGTTCAAAACACGGCATATATAAGGGAAAAAAACAGATTAAAGAGCTTGTGTTAAGACATGGTGATGTGTTGACTCTTGGAATACCAGAACTAGCAAATTCTGTGCAGATTGAATACCTCAATCCACCTCCTTTGTACATCACCGCTGCCTATTATAGCTTTTATGGTATTATTTGCATACCAGTTTTGTTTCTGACCTTAAGTGTTTTGGCATACGTGCTCTGTCCAGCAGTAAATCCCCTACCAGTACTTAGCCGTCAACCCGTAATTGTCTACGCCAGTAATCAGGTTCCCCTGTACCTTCCACGCAACGTTATTCACGAAGAGGCAGAGAACTTATCACAGTTTCCTACTTTTTTACCACAGGCTGCGATCGCTTCAGAAGATAGCCGTTATTACTGGCATATAGGTATAGATCCGATTGGAATTGCAAGGGCTATATTGATTAACCTTCAAGGAGGAGGAATTAGTGAAGGTGCTAGCACTTTGACTCAACAAGTTGCTCGTACCTTATTCTCTAATTATGTTGGAAGGGAACAATCTTTGTTTAGAAAGTTCAAGGAAGCTGCTGTTGCTCTGAAATTAGAAACAGTTTATAGCAAAGACTTTATTTTACTGAACTATTTGAACAATGTTTATTTAGGTGAGGGTGTCTATGGATTTAAAGATGCTGCCAAAGTTTATTTCCGCAAACCTGTTAAAGATTTGACGCTATCGGAAGCAGCGACCTTAGTAGCAATGTTACCCGGACCAAACGGCTTTGATTTATGTAGAAATCAAGATGATGCAAGTCATAAAGATTTAGTTGAAAGGCGTAATCGAGTTATTAATCGGATGTTAGACCAGTATAAAATAACATCTGATAAGGCAAGGCTAGCAATGCGCTCCACTATTCAAGCAGCACCTTCTTTCTGTAAGAACGCAGAAAACAGAAAAGCTCCCTATTTTGGAGATTATGTATTTCAAGAACTTCAAACTTTACTAGGAAAAGAAGTAGCGCAACAAGGAAATTATATAATCGTAACATCTCTCAACCTGGAAATGCAAGAGAAAGCGGAGAATGCTTTAGAAAACACGATGAATAATGAGGGGGCTTCTAAAGGATTTTCCCAAGGTGCGATCGCCACTATAGACCCCAATACTGGTAGAATTCTCGCTTTAGTTGGTGGAGTAGATTATCAGGTTAGTCAATTGAACCGGGTGCAAACAAAACGACAACCAGGCTCGACTTTCAAGGTATTTGCGTATGCGGCTGCACTTGAGCAAGGCGTATCAACGAAGAAAACTTACTCCTGTCAAAAGTTTGATTGGGACCAGGAGTCATTCCCTTCTTGTCAATATACCAAACAAGATAAATTGGATATGTATGACAGCATCGCATTGTCGGAGAATGTCATTGCATTACAGATAGCCAGAGAAGCGGGTATTGGAAATGTAGTAGAAATTGCTCAGCAGATGGGGATTAAATCTAAACTCAAGCCTGTTCCCCGTTTGGTTCTAGGTCATAGTGAAGTAAATTTGTTAGAATTGACCGGAGCTTACGGAGTACTAGCAAATGAAGGAACTAGAACTCGTACTCATGCTATTAAACGAATCTTTGATAGCAGTAGTTGTAAAAATATTCAAAACTTCTCTACCTGCGATCGGGTCATTTATTCTGACGATCGAGAATCAGAACGTCGTGTCCTTAAGGAAGGAGTCGCCAGCACAATGACCAAACTCCTTAGAGGTGTGGTTCAACGAGAAGATGGTACGGGACACAAAGCCAATCTCGCGGGGATAGAAGTTGCAGGTAAGACAGGAACCACTAATGATTATAGAGATTTATGGTTTGTTGGCTATATTCCAAAACAATTTGTCACAGGTGTTTGGTTAGGTAATGATGATAATACCCCTACTAGTGGTACTAGTGCTCTAGCGGCTAAACTTTGGGGAGACTACATGAGTAGAATTGCTCGCTAGTTTCCATCGACAATTGTGTAAATTGTTCGAGTTCAGTTGGTAGCCTCGTAGCAACTGAGTGTTCCTACGGGTTTGAATTCTGTTGACCTGTAGTTGGTGGGGATGCTGAAGGAATAGCTTGATTTTGAGTGGCAGGAGAGTTAGATTGTTGGATTAACGAATCTAATCCCATTGATGATGAGTCGTCTTTTGAAACCTTAAATAGTACATACGAACTTTTTTTCCATAGGTGCTCAAAGTAATTGTTCATGTCATTGATCAGCTCTTGATTAGATACTATAAACCCAGGAAATTCTGTCCCCTCTTGGGCAGGGAGATACATCCATACAGATGCTAACCCTGGTCCACAATAGTAGCAAACAGGTGCAAAAACATTTTCATGGAGTCTAACTTCAATTGTTCCCTTTAATGAAGACAGGTTGTTATATAACTCTGTATATAAATTCTTTAGTGTACTTGCGATATATGCTTTTAAAAGAGTTTTATTTGATGAATTGACTTTTTCAAGACACTCTAAAAGTGAAGACTCTGGATGTGAAATAATAATTCTAAAGTGACATCCAGAGATAATTTGATTCTTTACTATTTTTATTCCTAATGAATCCAACATATTTATCTCTTTCTCGAACCCAAGTAATTTTATATCACTTCCTGGTGTTGCTATCTTAATATTTTCCACTATTTGATCGTTAGACTCCTTGTTACTTGCATAAAAGTTACTGATGTATTTACTGGGCTGAGTTTCTTTGTAAATGTTACGAATCTCTTTTATAGTTGCTTTTCGCAAACCAATTTCAAAAAACAATATTATGACTACAGTTGAAATAAGTGACGAGCTAATATCAGAAAGGATAGGTTTAACGTTATTTTTCCATGATGTCTTTTCTAAAGAATTTTCAGGTAAACTACTAATACGAAAATCTATAAACCCAATGACGGCATATATTCCTCCAGAACTTAAGATTAAAGCTACTAACATAGTTAGGACTGTTTTATGAATTCCTTTAAACAATCCCAAAAAAGAATCATGCTCGTATTGCTGGCGTGGCATTTTTAACTCCTCTTACTTAAAGAACTTGAAAAACAGGTTTTAAATTGGAACTCCAATTAATTGGAAGGCGTGTTTAATTCTTTGAGCTAATTTCGTTGGATTTTGTTGATTTTGTTGTTCATATAGTTGGACTGCTCGACGATATGCTGCCAACAATTTTACATAGTTATTATTCAAACCATTATTGTTTTTAATCTGATGCAAAACCCAACCAAGATTGTGGTAAGCTTCTGCACGATCGGGTCTTATCTGCACTGCTTGTTCTAAACATGAAAGGGCTTTTGACCATAATTCCGGTTGTCCTAACCGTTGAGCTTCTTGTCCTAGTAACGTACCTAAACGAAATAGAACAAAGTCATTTTGGGGATTGATTTGATTAAATTCTTTATAGATTTGGATTGCTGCTGGAGTATTCTTAGAGTTTTCATGACAAATCCCTAAATTGAGAAGTACCCACGCAGGTACTTTTGGTTTAGATACTGCTTGTGCTTGATTAAATTCAGCCAAGGCTTGATTCCATTGACCCTGTGATGATTGCAACCAACCTTTAAAACCATACGCAAAACTACTATCAGGTAATTGAGCTATATATTCCTGCAAGTACCTATCGAGTTCAAAATTAGGTTTGCTAACTGTTCTCTCTAGTGCAATCAGTAAGCAAGGATATACCCATGCTTGTAGAGCGCTTGCATTTTTAAAGTTAGGTTGTTTGGATTTCTCGATCGCTTGTTTTGCAGGTAAAATTGCAGAGTTCCAGTGTTGTTGATTCACAGCTATCCAAGCTTTAATCCCCAATGCAAACGCTGAGTTTTTGTCGAGTCTCAGTGCTTCGTCTATTGCCATTTCTGCTTGCTTCCAATCACCCCACTTTGCAAGCGCCCATCCGAAATTAGCCCATATCCAAGATCGATCCTGAACCAAATTAGTTGCGTAACGTAATTGTTGAACAGCTTCTGACCAGTCAGATCTACGACAGTTAAGCAGCCCTAAGATGCCATAAAGTCTTCCATCATTTGGCTGTAGTTTGATTGCTTCAAGAGTCACGGTTTCTGCTCGAGGATCGCCAAGATGAACTAAGACAATGGCTTGTTCAACCATTGCTTTACCATTATCGGGTTCATCTATCAGACATTGCTCGTAAACTTTAATTGCTTCTGATAATTTACCTTGCTTAACTAACTCTCTTGCCTTAATGAGAAGTGGAGAAATAAAGTTGCCTTTTAGCGCTTCAATCAAATGGTTTGCATTCTGAAATCGCTCCTCAGATTTCATCTTCATCCCAGTTAATATAATTTTTTCCATTAAGGGTCTGATTTGGGGAGCTAACTGGCGAAGAGGAATCAAGGGATCTTTACCGGAATTCATTCTCTCTAGTGCATCAGCAGGAGTTTTACCAGTAAGTAACTCATACATAGACGCACATAGAGAATAAATGTCGGCACTAGGATGACGTATAGCTCGGTGAAGATGTTGCTCGGGAGGAGCATACCCTGGTGTCCAAATGCGTGTCATATTTTTGCTGCGACCTGCTAAAAATTCTCTAGCAGCACCAAAGTCTATTAATACTGCTCTGTCTTCAGAATTAATGATGATGTTTTCTGGTTTGATGTCTCTGTGTAACAGGTCAGCATCATGAATTTTCTGAAGAGCATACGCTAGTTGCTTAAAATATTTTGTTATGCGACTTTCTGGTAAAGGCCCCTCTTCTTGTAAAATTTTGTACAAAGTTTTACCATTAATAAAATCCATTACTATGTATATGGTATTATTTTCTTCAAAAAAATCAAATACCTTAACAATACTGGGATGCTTAGATTGAGTTAATAATTGAAGATATTGTGCTTCATCTTTAAATTTTTGTATTTGCACTTGGCGTTCCTTTGGGGGTACAGAAAATGGCCATATAACCTTTGAACCTTGTCTAGCACCCCTGTTTGGCCAAAGTTCTTTAATAGCAACAGATCTAGAGTTATTAACTAAATCAATACCTTTGTATGTGATTCCAAAAGCTCCTTCACCTAAAGTCTTTTCTATTTTATATTGTTTATATTTAAGAAATGTTCCGGGAGATAAATAGTTAGGCGAAGAAACCTCTTGAGTCTTTTTAGAGGTTAAGCTAAGTTCTTCACCACAAGCAACACATTTTAAGTTACTACTTGAGTTAGGTGTAGAGCAAGCTGGACAAATAATATTAGACATTTGTTTAATTAAGTTAATTTACAGTTAATCTACAATTCATCTATAGCAACGATTAATAATTGAGTTGGCTGTTGTATTTTGCTTTATTCGTAGTACTTTTCTATATAACATTGCAATGCCAAAATAGTTGCATTATCAATTGCACCCCTAGAGATAATTCTGTCTATTGTTTCATTGACAGCAGCTTGTAAGGACTGGTTCATAAGAAAAATCTCTGCTAACTCATCTGAAGGAACTAAATCCCAAATACCATCTGAGCAAAGCAGTAAGATATCTCCATTTTCTAAAGACATTGATAATCCCGAGCTAAAACGGCTTAAATCTTGGATGTAGCCATCACTCAATTTACGTTTCGAGCCAATAGATTTAACTAAAACACTGCGTTCTGGGTGGTGTTTGCTCTCTTCATAAGTGATTTGACTGCTAGCAAGTAGTATAGCCACTTTAGAGTGATCCTCGCTTAATTGACAGATAAAACCGTTTCTCAGAAGAAAAATGCGACTGTCACCTATGTGAGCAATCATCAGTTCTCTTTCAAAAGCTAAAATTAGGCTTAATGTAGTTCCTCCTTCTCGTACATTTTGAGCTACACAGTCATTGGCTTTTTGAACCAAAGATGTTATCCACAAAGCTCGGTCTTCCACACGTTTTAGCTCAGCAGGTATGGGGTTTTCAAGTACTGTTTTTACAGCTAATCTACTAGCTATTTCTCCTTGAGCCATTCCTCCCATACCATCTGCTACAACTCCTAAAATAAACGTCTCTGATTGATTTGAATAATGTTGTTTAACTCCATAGCTGTCTTCATTCTGGAGGCGATTCAGTGATAGCCCAACTGTTGAGCGATTGGACACGTTCCATCGAATTTTTGGCGTGGAATATAACTGCCTGGTTTCAACTAAAATACTTAGTAATTGAGATAGAGAAAAACGATTTCCAAACGGTGAAAGACAAATATGGATAATTTGATAAATCCGAGGAATAGATTTGATTTCTAGGTTACAGGGGTTATCTAGATTTGGAGGTTGATGATGAATAGACTGATACAATAAAGTCCCTACGATATAGGTACTCACTTGCTCATCAATGGGATAACCTAAAGCAAGTTCTGGAGGACAATAATCTCCTGTTAAGCCATAACTAAGCTTTTCACCTACAACACGAACTCCTGTTAAATCAAAAAATTGAATAGGTGTACCTATTTGGATAAAAGCTGGAACAATGTGAACAAAGCACCACCCCTGTTGATAGATATACCGGAAAAATTGACAGACTTGACTGGCTAAAGATATAGTTGTTTCCAAGGAATGGTCTTGGGTCAACCAAACTGACAGTGTTTTCTCGTGTTCTGGCAAGTAGCTCAATAGTATAAGTTTTCTGCACGGTGATTCAGATAGTAGTGGTTGCATCTCTAAAAATTCTTCCTCCAAATACTCTGATGTATCCTTTAATGAGTCGGATGTCATCATAGTTTCTGAAGGAGAAACTTCTCGTTCAAAAGATGAGGTTTCTATAGAAGAAGTCTGCTTAATGTCAGCTTCAATTTGCTGTTCTAAATTAACAGAACAATCTTCTTGAGGTTGTTCTGATAAGAAATTCATCGATACTAAATTCTCTATTGTAGAAACGAGTAATTCAGAAACCATTTTATGGTTTCCAAGCTCCTCTCGCAGTTTTAGTTCTAGATCGAGACTACCATTCGCAGTTCCTACACGCAGTAATCCTGACTTTGCCAAAGCCATTTCTGTAAGCGTGCTTTCAGTTTCAAGAGCTAGGATGTTGACATGAAAGTAATGAACATCTGCGAATAAACCTAGATATGCTTTCACCTCTACACGAAACCTGTCAATGTGGAAACAGGTTCCTACTTGAATAACTAAAACAGCCGTAGAGTCAGTGGATGAGAACGTCATAGGATGACTAAAATTTTTGGGCTTGAGTTTTACGGACTTTGAAAGAGGAAACGAATTTTGCCAAATGCGACTTCGTCTCCAGGATTTAGTGTTTCAGGCGTAGTAATTCTGCTACCATAACGAGTTTGACCAGAACGTTTGATAAAGATACCGTTTTCTGACCCCAAGTCTTTAATTTTCCATTGCTGTCCCTCTCGATAAATTTCCCCATGATTGCGGGAGATATATTCGGCTCCAACAAATCCCTCTAAATCAATATCAACTGGACCGGAATCAGGATCGAATCGTCCAACAAGATTGCTATCTTCTAAAACAATTTCTGATATGGGTGAGCCTGCTTGTTTAGAAGTTAGCCTTGCAGTGTTTGCGATCGCTACAGAATTAGAAAGACTGCTTTGAGGATGAGTATAACTGGAATCAGGAAACTGTGATGGCGGCTGAACTTCAGTATTAGATGCCTCAAAATAAGATGGATGAGTAGGTGAGATCTCCTCAATTTTAGATTGCTGAGAGGACTGAAGCGACTCTACAGATGGAGAGCGGAACTCATACCCACAAAGGTTACAAAACTGCGTGCTAGGTGGGTTGCTCTCATTACATTGAGGACAAGTTATGTTCATGGCTGAGGAAATTTGGATGCTGGGAGGTGGGTCAGGATACAAAGTTTGTAGTTCTGGTATCTCGATATCTATCGTGGGTGGCGGGTCGGGATATGATACCCGTGTTTCCAGTCTCTCAGTATCTATCGTGGGTGGCGGGTCAGTATAAGACACCACTGGATCGGGTGGAGGAGTTTGGCTGAGTAAATGACTCTGTGAAGAATCCTGTGATGAGGATATGTTAGGCTGGATTGGGCTAGCAGAGAGAGGGGAATCACATACTTCACATTCCGTTGCATTAGGGGCGTTTCGTTCATATCCACAATTCAGACAAGTCTTGCTCATGAAATAAACCTCTTAGATTTGTGACAGTAATTTGTAACAGTCTAAGTACCTGATGCCTGACGTATTTGTTCTTCTAAAATTTCGTCATCAATACTTGTACTCATTTTGATAGTTTTACCTTTTGCTCCCATTTTGATGGTTTTGCGCGTATCAGGAGAAATTTTCCGAGTTTTCCTAAGTTCATCTTGAGCAGTTGAAATAGATTGAGTCATTGCCTCATTTCCCACTCGTTGGGTCATTTGCCGCGCTGTTTCCAAAAACTTCTCAGCTTGTTCGGAATTGCCAACCTCCGAAGCTCTTGCAGCTGCGCTGACTAGCTGAGCAATGTTACATTGCTGTACATAGCCCATGACTTCTTGGTCAACTTGGGCAGCAAAATTTTGTCCGGCAACAAATTGCACCACAACATTTTGAATTGGTAGTTCACCACGCTTATTTTGACCGGGAACATCGTAGGTCAGACCCAGTTGTGCAATGCGAATGCGGGAAGCCGGACGACTCTCCATAGTAAATTCCAAGATAAATATGGTTTCATCATTTGCTGAGGCATTGCCGATAGGATTGGGATCTTGATTCAAAGGAAATTCAGCTTGAGATGGATAAGCACGGAGTACCCGAGTCAGTTGGACTCCTTTGACAGTTTTGACTGCAAGAGCTAAGTTGGTGACGACATCCTGTTGAGCTAGAGTGAACTCTTCAATAATTTTGTTTGGTAAATCAGTAATGGAGACTGCAACTTCACTAGTGTTCTGTGTGACTACATGAAAAGAGCGACCCCCGGTAATATCACTAAGGTCATTGAGTAGATCTTCATTAAAGTCACCCACTCCTAAAGCCGTAATTGGAATATTTTTAGTAGCAAATTCTCTAGCTAGCTCTCGACAAATATCTTCATCTATCGTCTGACCATCGGTAAATAGCAAGGTGCGACAAGAAGTCATTTGTTGGTCAGAAAGGGTACTTAAGGCTTGGCGCAAACCATTCCCAATCCGGGTACCACCAGAACAGTGACGAAGTTGAGCGATCGCCCCCTCTAACTGGCTGATTTCTGTTGCCGATGTCAGTCCAATTACGGGCATAGCTTGCTCGTTAAATCGAATAATTGCAATTTTGTCACGTTGGCTTAGTTTGCCTGAATGAACCAGTGCAAGTAGGGATTCTATAACTATTTCTCCCTTAGACTTAGCCCCTGTCACTTCCATCCATTCTTTACCATCATCATAATAGGTTCTGCCTGTTGCTTGTGGATTGCCAATTACAACTTCATCCATCGATCCACTAGTATCAATAAGCAATACAAAAGCGGTAGATGGTCGAGAACTTGCCACCTGTTTAGTCGGACGCATTTTCATCATAAGAAACAATTTTTGCTCGACGGTATCAGCTGGCAAAAACTCGCGATGAGGTGTAATTGTGACGTTTAACATTTTCAGCAAGGCTCCTACTGTCTTGAAAATAGGGGGTAGGGGGTAGGGGGTAGGGAAGAAAAATTTTCATTTACTTTAGTGTATGCAGCTCGTGATGGCTATTTTATGTCTTAAGAAAAGATTAAGGATGGGAGCGCTCCACCTTGGGGTTCTATACTCTCAGAATCTGGAGGAATGGGAGCAGGTAAATCTCGATAGCCTCCCTCTTTCAAGTCCTCAATACTCGCTTCTGATATTAAGGGCAAATTCAACGAAATTACAGTTTCCCGGTATCCTAGTTTGATATCTCGAATCCAATTACTAACTATATGGCTAAGATGAGTCTCATTGATTTGACGTTGGCTTTGATTCTGTAACTGGCTGCGAATTTGTTCGCGAACCTCATAGTCAAAAATCCGATCGGGACTGTTTTCTTGATCTTGACTAAGGTGAAGTGTATACTCTGGTCGCTCACCTGTATTATCTTGCAGTGTTAGAAACAACTTGTATCTGACCATAACTGGAAGTAAGCTTGTTATTGCTCCTATAGAACTTATAACACAAATAATTCTTAATAATTATTAATAGAAGCCTTAATCTCGAAGACTGAATTAGTGTTCTAGCTTTGCTTGTCCAACCTAATTGTATTTCTTTATATCTATTGCTAATAAATATAAAAATAGTATGCTTAAACCGAGGGGTACAATGACGAAAAGAGGTATTGTCCAAAATCTGATGTGAGATGGTACTTGGAAGACAAAGGGTATACTGTAACTTACTTCTCGATCGCCAATAGATCTGACATTAACAAAGGCATTATGTCGGGAAGCTGTATCAGCATTTTTCTGCGTGTAAATTATCTGGTACTCGTCAAGAATAATATCCAAAATATTTTGAAATCTTTGAGCAATCTCCCTAGCATTTCCAGAAAACTCGGGAGTTCCATCAGTTAAATCAGCAATTTCCTTTAAGTGCTCCCGATCCACTAATTCGTTCTCAAAATTTTTGCGTTCTTCCCCGCTGAATTTTTCACGATCTTCGCATTTAGCAGGCTTACCTTTAAGAACACTGTAGCGTTGTCCAAGCTCTTCTGGAGTGAGACCATAACCAACAGTATGAACTCTAATCTTTCCAGCATATCGTCGCAGATATTCAGTTTTGAGTTTTTCAAAGTGGCTAGGATGGCATATATCCTTCTGTCCTGGATCGAACCCCACAGTATCAAAACCATCTGACAGTAGAACTACGTGCAATCTAGGAGACTGGCTGAAACCGACACTCTGAGATTGATTTTCTAAATTTAAATTACCTAAAAAATCTAGAGTTGTAGCTAGAGATTGATAAAGATTAGTTTCACCACAAATACGTTTTTTGGGTTGATTTTTAGATGGGGCCTCTCTATCTTTACTCAGAGCGTCTTTGAGTTGACGTAAATCCGTTTGATGTTGTGGATCGCTGGCTGGCGCAAATCTGTCTAAAGTTTGTTTTGTTACTGGTTCTCCCGAACAGATGGAACGACCATTCTCATCTTTGTAATCACTACTAAAGGGTACAATAACCATTTGTGTATTGTTACCACGTTCAGCTAATACCTGAGTAAATTCTTTAATCGCATCAATTGCGCCCTGTAGCTTAGGTTGTTCGTTTCCTTCATCAAGCTTTATCATACTGCCACTAAGATCTAGAAGTAACACAATCCGTGTTGGTAATGGCTTAGATTCTTTAGGCGTTATAAACTTAAAGGGAACGGTTTCACAACTACTTATGTTATTTTCTTTACAGTCTACACGAACAGAGAAGTCCTTCTGCTTTAAGTTTGTCAAAAGTTTATTGTTTTTTCTAACCTGAACGCGCAGTGTGACCTCATCTCCAATAACTTGAGGAGTAATGCTAATCCGAGTGTCACGATTTTCATTAACCTTTATCTGACTCCAACTAGGAACATGGTAAGTAGCAAGAATTATAGATAGAAACAACCAAATAGGACTTTTCGGCAATAAGCAAAATTTAAATCTCTTTGCCCAAGCTCGATTATCACTCATCTTCATTATCCCTCCGGATCTAAAAAGCGATTATAGAAGACAAAGCGGAACATCTTTTTATCATCTTTTCTAGGATTTTCACAAAAAAAAGCCACGATAGAGTTATGTTTCAAAGGATATGGATTCGTGGAATCTAAAAACTTTCCATCAACTGATATACGCTTATAGTGTTTTTTATTTGGTATTAAGGATGTTCTATGTTCTTCTATATCCAAATCAGCAATATGGAGAGGTAACCCTGGAATACAGATATACACTTTAGAAGACGAACCGATTGTGATAGTTCCTTTTTCTGGCAATTGAATTGATAAACCTTCTTCAATTATATCTAGGTTTTCGTTACTGACAAATTCCAACCTATAGTCACTCTTTTTGCTATTATTGTTTTTGTCTTTAACCTCAATTAGCTTAAGTTTATTAATTTTTGCAGGCTCTTCATCGTAAGGATTGTATTCAAAGCCCGTACCAGCCCTTAAAGCAGCTACGTAGCTAGGAGAAGTGGCGAATCTAAAGGCTACACCAAGCACACAACCTAATATGAGAAGACCTAAAAAATTTTCAAATCCTAAGATTGAGGTGTCCCAGTTTTGTTTAAAGTCCTCTTGTATTGTCTCTAATGATGACTTAATAAATAATCGTAGGAACTCAAATACGATCGCTGCTATGAAACCAGCAGCCATTCCTGCTATCAGGTTATTCTTAAGCCGTTGTTGAGAACGCCTCTTTTTCCCAGCTTCAACACTGCGCCAGCGCCAACTTAACCCTTCTGCCAGTCCAACTGCAATACCAATAATCATCCAACGAATAATTCTGACCACAGGGGGGGTTCCAAAGAAGAATAAGAAATCACGAATGAAGGGTATAAGCAGAATTTGAGATAAACCACCGGCGATCAGACCAATAAAAAACCCCAGTCCTACTGCGGTAGCAACAGGTGCGCCAAGCCTAAGTAGGTTTAACTTGAATCTAGTAGGATTACTTAAGAAAATCTCAGTCAGTACCGTTCCTACTGAGAGAGAAGCAGCTACACAGGAAGATTGAACGACCTCTGGAAATAGTTTCAACCAATCTACATAGTCAATGATGAATTGACTCAGGTTCCAGCCTATAGAAGCAAAGCTGATTCCGCATAATATGTAGACGCATAATTTCATATCTGAATCCTACCTCAAGTAAATTCAGGATTACAAGTTCTTTTACTGTTCATTTGTCTTGTTTTCATTATTCATAAGTTTTGCTTTAATATCTTCCTGTAAAACTTGCATTGTGCTTTTAGGGTTTTTGTCCGGCTTGTCTATTAAGTCAATAACTCCATCAGCTTTTATTTTCTTACTCGCTTGATACTTGTAAATTGACGTTACCAATGGCTTCAAGTTTTGTATCCTCCCCTTTTTGTTCTTTGGATTCTGTTCTATATATTTAAGTATTCCAGCATAACTAACACTTGTCTGTAAGCCCACAACGTCTTTAAATGCTGATATAATATCCCGCTCTTGAACTCCATATCCGTATAATTCGTTATCCTGTAGAAGATTTTCTGTAATTTTCCCGATCGCATCACGAGTTTTGTTTGGTTCAGTAAATGTCTCAACTGCTTGAACGATCTGAGACTCAGTTATATCTCGACTCACTGGACTTTGGAAAGCTTGAGGTGGTTTCTGTACAATATTTGGAGAATCATTAACAATTAAATTACCAAGAATGAATGCAAACAACATGAGTGATAAAGATATATTTTTAAAGAAATATATTATTCTACTCTGCTTTTGTTCTCCAATCAAATATACAGAAACTAATATAGTTGCCACAAGAATAAAAACAACCCTTTGCCACAAATTGTCTATGATTCTTATTCCCACGAGCGAACCTAAACTATAGAGAAATAAATTAATGAACAATTCTATTTGACTTGTCTTACCTATAATTTCAATAGCATTAGTAATATTGATTCCAAATACTTGATAAACTCTTTCATTTTGTAATCTTTCAAGTATTTCCCGAGGAATATTTCTAGTACTGACTTTATAAAAGAAAGCAGCTAACTGGTTAGCTAATAATGAATTAGCTAATTTTTTATTAGAAAAGATGATAGCAAGGGTTTTATACTTTGAGTTTGCGAGAGGTTTGAAATCCTTTTTATCTTTAAAATACTGCCAGTAACCTTTTATTAAATCGTCCCAAATTCTCATTTCTGTTTTTATTTCTGTAGGTATTGATTCTCCTTTCTTTCTCGGCTGATATATGACATATAAATTGCTTAAATCATTGCTAACTTTCTTTAGGAGACCTTCATCACAGCCTAATTGCCAAAGACTTTCTGGAGCATTTGCTAACCAAATTAAAGTACGACTAGATATATTTTTAGATACAGGGTTTTTAAAAAATTCTTCTATTATAATCGAGAATCCTTCTCTTAATTTAAAATGTAATTGGGAGAAGAATTCTCGATCTACTTCTTCTATTTTTTTGCGTAACTTACTTTGAAAATCTAATGATTTTTTTCTGATATCATTTTGGTGTTGAGATAGTAAATTCAAGGGAGGTTGATTAAGTAAATTTAAGGGGAATTTTTCATCAATATCCAAATGTATAGATGACAAATATTCTGTTGCTAACGTTTCGGGAAGCACAAGAGCCTTTAAAGTTAAAAGTTCTATAGGACTATGGCTTGCTATTATACTTAGTTCCTCAAAAATATTGCTCAATTCCTCTTTTGCCCGGTCATTCTTCTCTAAACGTTCTAACGTATCATTGATAATTCTAAGGTTATCATAAAGATTTTCTGACTTCATCAAACTTTGAATCGCCAACTTAAAGTCTGGCTCGTTTGTCCTTGGAACAGGAAGTCTAGAAATGCGAGCGCTTGTGTTCATTCTGCTATATGCTTCATGACTAGCAGGTTGAATAACCAAGAACAGATCGGGTCGCTCTAAGGCTTCAACGTTATATGACCAAGAAACAAGGGAATTGTTATCTCTAGCTATCTTAGTGGCTATTCCGTCAATAGCTAACAGCGGATATTTCTTTGGTGTGACGGTGATAGGAGGAGGTGAATTTCTCTCTAACCAGTCTATAAATTCTTTATTATTCAGCTGAGTAGATATCCTCTCAGAGTCGTGTCTATAATTCCTGACAGTCTCCCTATGAATCTCAATTGGTTCTGTTTTATAGAATGGATCGAAAGTAGGTATTGTTTTGTTTTTTCCCCGGTCATTAAGCCAACCTACTATTATGCATAGGTTATCTTTACCTTCACATAAAAAGTAACGAAATGTAGTGAAAGAACGAGATTCATCTTTTCCTAAAGTAGCAACAGCCACAACTGACCAATCATCATGATATCCTCGGACAACGCGACCAATAATTGCTGGATGAGTCCTAGAATAACCTTTAGTTTCAAACTCGCTATTCTTAATTGCGCGTTCCACGGCATCTGGAACTCTATCAAGTGTGGAATTCATCCACCTTCCTGTAAAACCTCGCGAATACCAATAGCCATCTGATGTTTTATCTGGCTCTATTCCCGTGCTAAATTCATGAATAATACAATCAGCCATCTGTCTAACCCTTATCCTTATTTAAGGATTGAGAAATTCTAATAAGAATATTTATCGTTTTCCTGTATATAACCAGTATAATGGTTCAATAAGACCAAAAGGTCGCCACAATTTTGAATCTGATTCTTGGATAACAGCTCGTGTACCATTATCATCAGACTTAATAATCGTGGAATTAGATGTTTCGCGCTCACTCCCCAACATTCCGAAGGCAGAAGTGGCAAAATATTCTACATTAAGATTGTCAAAGTTTTGTAATTGTCCATGTACTCCTTCAAAACGAGCCAAAATCTTCTCTTTAGGATTGTCAGTATGTATCCATAATTCGCTCAAATCGCACTTTGTTAAGGCGACAGCAATTCTACGAGTTTTTGTATTTTTGGGAGTTAATCTATCAAGCTTAACTAAAAATTCTTGAAGGCAGCTAGCGTAATAGCTGTCTTTGCGACGAGCAGTCCCATCAATTAAAAACAGGATGCCAGTTGCTTCCACAGCATCCTTAATATATTTTTCTAACAATTTTGGATTTTTCTTCTCGACTAGGTCGCGGAAAAACTCTCCTGGATAATCTTTGCATTCAATCTTCATAATTTCCGGCTGAGAATTGAATGAGGGAAACTTTTCTTTAAACTCAATTTTAAAAAAGTAGCTTTTCTCTATCCCATTGTCTCCATAACTGGTAGGTTGTATTTCTTGTTTTTGCTCCAAGCACTCTTTGGCTTCACGGATCATGTTTTCAGTTTCATCATTAATCGGAATAACCTTTTTAACTAAGCTGTCAGGAGCATCCCGCAAGCAAGTTAGAGCTGTCAAGTAAGTAGTTTTACCAGAGGCACGATCTCCTATAACACGAATTGTTGAACCCGGAGTTATCTGTGTTAATCTACTTTGATTTTTAAAGACCATATCGCATAGACCTGCCTTTGCTTAACCAATATAAAGGTGAAATCATGCCGTATGGCCGCCATTCATCTTTGTCTCTTAATACTGAAAGTTCAACTTCTTTCCCTTCAAAGTCTATTTTTCTTTCACTTTTACGATTGGGACGAGGATCGTTCAAAGCTAAAACACCAAAGGTAGAGATGGCAAAAAATTTGACATGATTTTTGAGCTTATTTTGTAGAAGTTGAGTTGTTCCAGGAAGATGAGATTTAAATATATCTGTTTCAGGGTCAAGTCGCCCCGTCCAAATTTCACCTCTTTCACATTTACTCATAGCCACTGCAATCCTTAATGGCTTTGCTCCTTGTAACCTTCCTTGTTTATCCATTTCATCGAGAAACTTTTCCATAGCTTTCATGTATGTCAAATCATTTTCTCTTTCCCATTTATCTAAAAGAACTAAGCAACCGACTACATCTGGTCTCAAACACTCTTGAATATACTCCTGTTCCAAAGCTTGCAGCTTAGGGGCTTCGGCTAGTTTATTGTAAATTTCACCAGGATAATCTCTAACTACTAAAGTGACGGCCTCTTCTGTAAACAAGCGTTTGATTTTTATTTTGAATATATAACGAGGTAGGTCATTAAAATTCTGCTGTACTTGTGTGGGTTCGAGGTAGACTCCATCAAGAATTTTCCCTCGAGCTTCGTCTCGCAGCTTTTTCGTCGCATCCCCAATTGGTTCAACCAAAAATGGACTCCTCTTTTTTTGTTTAGCTCTTGTTTCAGGCCAATCTGCTAATCCTGCTAAATACGTTGTTTTACCAGAATTTTTAGGGCCAACAATCGTAATAATTTCTCCCTTGGTTTTGCTAATAGTCATATTCTTTTATATTTCTTCTAAATAGTTAGCCAAGTATAGCCAGGGCAATTCTAATAAAGAACGCTCCTTTACACTAGTGATAAAGCAGCGGACTGATAAGCCTGTAATAACAGCATCAATTTGCTTGATTCGATCGCGAATAGGTGTGAAATAGCGATTATAAACATATTGATGACGATCCAACCAATCCATTGCATAACTATCAGGATTATAAGCTAGCTTCTCGGCTTCTTGTTTAAGATCGCAAAATAGGTCAGCTTTATTGAGACAAATGAGTAAATGTTTTGGTTTGAGAAAATCCTGACGAAAAAATTTCACCCATTCATCAAATCGATTACACCACTGTTTTAAAGTAGGGAACGGTCCTGGGTCTTCATCAATTTCTGGATCTACACTCGAAGTCAATGAAATTAAATCGCGATGGGGTGGTAGGATCAATATAACTGCTTCGCTACCACGAGCTACCTCTAAAAAGTTATTCCACTCCTGTGGGTTATTTGATTGCCAACTATCCCGCCAGATTTCACCAGTTGTGTCAAACCAATCTACTAATATATGCTTATAGCGAAGGCGAGTTCGGACTTGAAGGTCTAAAGTCCGACGATAAGTGCTTTGTCTTGCTTCCGTCGCTAGTGTCTTACCCTCTGCCTTGTCGTACAACAATGCTTTCAAATTTTGATAAATTTGTTCTGAACCCTTGACGTAGTAGCCTCGGGGATTGGAAGATTCCATTGCTAGGTGAGTTTTCCCCGCTCTGCGATCCCCTATATAAATGACTCCCACGCGCCTACTCCCTTAAACTAATTCTTTCAAAACTTAAAAGATTTACAACTATCTAAGCGTAGTCAAATAAGAAAATCGTATAATTTGGTACTTACTCTTACTAAAAATAATTATCTATATTCAATATAAATTAATAAACTGTTGGGGAACAAGAACGGTTATATAAAATTAGCTTATAACCAAACCATGAACTGAAGAGTTAGTCTCTATTTATAGGTTTAAACATCCATAGGGATTGAGTGTTATAGCCAAGCTGATTGTAAAGATTGAATGCGGCTGTATTTGACTCAAACACTTGTAATGCTATTTGGAGATCGCCTCTAGCCTTTGCCCAATTTTCCACATGAAGCATCAAAGCTTTAGCAATACCTCGTCGCCGATGTTCTGGTACAACATAAAGTAAAAAAATATGAGCGTGACGAGTTCCCCGTACCTGGTCGATAGCATTTCCCACCCAGATACAGGCAACAGGTGAAGAGTGACGGAGTGAGGGTAAACTGATTTCTATGTCCCCATCTCCTACAAAATCTACCCACCAAACAGGTGTTTTACTAGAAAAATATTGTTCGACTGTTTGTACTAAATGAGAAAAATCTTGTTGTTCTGGAAAAAGTTCTTGGTAAGTTCGCTGCATGAACTTAACCAGTAGAGCGCGGTCTAGAGTAGAACCACGGCGAATAACATAACCTGGTAATAGAGATTCCAAACCTGAGTGGGGAAAAGTTATATGTTTTTCTTTAAAGTGGTTAATGGTTACTAGTTTACTACTAACCACTAACCACTAACCACTAACTACTAACTCCTAACCAACAACATTCCCAATTCCCCTATCGGTGCAGGTGCAGCCATATCTGAGGGTAGGAAGATGCGAGCGCTGACTGCCACAAGGGCAACAAAAAATATAAGCACTACAAGTAGAGGAGCAATATACTGTCGGAAAATAGCCATAACACAGGTTGCTTGAAAAAGCAAATGATGACGAGCGCTAGCTTAAGAAATATTAAGCTGTCTTAATTTATTCTAGCGACTTTGGAGAACCCAAAGATAAAATTATCGGCGATCGCGTTCCAAATCGGCAATACTTTTTTCCCAGTACCAATTTTCTGGCATACCGGGAAAATCTTGCTTTGCCTGCTCAACGAGTCGTTCGGCAGTAGAAGTGTCACCAGATAGCAGACTAATCAGCTTATTCTTAAGACTAGCATCAGGTGTACGCTCTTCAGTTTGGAGCTTACTTCCATTAGAAGAAGGTCGAGGTGATGGTGACTGCTGCCTTCTAAATTCCCAAAATAAGACGTAGTAGAGCGTACCAAAAATGACAATTAGGCTAAATGTTCCCAGAAAAGTTAACAAGTTAAGTGATAAAAATCCCAGAACTAACTGAGAAAGAACGTAGCCGAGTAGTACACCAGTGATTAAAAGAATAACTGTTGCGGTACTAATGATGAACTTCTGCCCCATAATTCTTATTCCTCATACTCAAGTCCGGGTCTCTTCATTGGTTCTGGTTGTTGATTCCAAGGAGCAAACCATGGTAGTAAAAGTAAACCGGGTACAGCAGCGACGATACTGATTAAGAAAAATGCTGGCCAACCCATACTTTTTGCTACAACTCCAGATGGAGCAACCAAAACATCACGGCTGACAGCCATAAAGCTAGATAGTAAAGCATATTGAGTTGCAGAAAAGCGCTGATTGCATTGGCTCATTAAAAAGGCAACAAACGCTGCTGTTCCCAATCCACCACAAAAGTTCTCTATATTAATGGTGAGTACCAAACACTGATAGTTTTTACCAAGTTGTGCGAGTACAAAGTAAGCCAAGTTACTTACGGCTTGCAGACCGCCAAACACCCATAGCGAACGACTAATACCAACTTGACTCAAAATCGCACCCCCAACAAGAGTTCCAACAATCGTCGCAATCAATCCCATACCAGTTTGAATTGCGCCAATATCAGTGAGGGTAAACCCTGTTTGAATCAAAAAAGGTGTTGACATACTGCTTAGGAAAGCATCACCTAGTTTATAGAGAACAATAAATACCAAAACTAAAAAGCCCTGCAACACTCCTCGTCTTTGGAAAAACTCCCCAAAGGGTAAAAGTACTGCTTCTCTTAAAGATTCTGGCGGGTTAATATGCTTTGGTTCTGGTGCTAATAGAGTACCAAAAATTCCAATTGTCATGCTTGCAGCCATCAACAAATAAACCGATGACCAAGGTATCCTATCGGCAAGTATGAGCGCTAGAGAACCTGTCAGCAACAATGCGGCTCGGTAACCTAAGACGAAAATAGCTGCACCAGCGCCCATTTCTGCTTGTTTTAACACATCAGTTCTATAAGCATCAGCCACAATATCTTGAGTTGCGCTTAAAGTCGCGATCGCAATAGCGTTAACAGCTAACAGTTGTAGTGCTTGCTTGGGTTGTTGAAAAGCCATCAGAGCAATAGTTAACAACAATCCAATCTGTAAAGCAATTAACCAACCGCGACGCCTTCCTAAAAATGGTAGTGCAAAGCGATCGATTAGAGGCGACCAGATAAATTTAAGGGAGTAAGGCAAAGCCACCAAGCTAAACAGCCCAATAGATGCCAAATCCACCTTTTCCACTGTCATCCAAGCTTTCAAGGTCGTCCCTGTTAAAAACAATGGCAAACCAGATGCAAAACCCAGTAATAACAGCGTTGCCATTTTGCGGCTTATAAAAACCTTTTGTATTGATAATATTGTCTTCACAGTTTTAATATTCTCCTCCGGCAACCGGATAAATGTAAATTTATGGAGAGTAGGGAATGCGTGGATTTTGGATTGAGGGGTGAGGAGGTGAGGTGATGAGATGGTAAGGTGGTAGAATTCTCCCCATCTCCCCATCTCCCCATCTCCCCATCTCCCCATCTCCCCAGTCGCCAGTCCCTAGTCCCCATTGCCCCTCAACAAGGAGGGGAAGAGCGAGTTCCCCAATCCCCACTTCCTAGAGCGTCAGTCAAGTAGAAGTAGTTGACATCAAATGCAGGATATGCATCTCGTCTAAATCGAACTTTTAGGCGCTCGGGTTTTATGCGTTCGCGTAGCGTCTGGTGCAGGACTCACGGAGAATCGCTAAAAACTAGACCTAGACATTTAGCCTGAAATAGGCGTTTTAACTTATTCACCACATAATTATGTTTTTGTCAACCGTTATTACTTGACCGACGCTCTAGACTACCAATTCAATCAAATCTTCAATTTTCTTAATACTGGGGTCGCCAGCCAAGTAACCTATACCGCGATGTAAGTGAAGGCGAAACTGTATAGCAAGAGTTTCTTTACTTGTCCCAAAGCCATCGTTGTAACAGCGTTGCTTGAGAGCAAGTAACAGAATATCGGACATCTCGCCACCAAACACCGACCATGTCATCTCAACGTTGCTGTCAGTAGGTATTGGTACTGGTGATGGAGGAGTTGGTTCTGCAAGAGAACGACAAAAACCCCAACGACACAACACGTTCCAGTTTTCAATTTTGGTACTGCGTTTGAGTTTGATGAGTTGCTCTTTGGCTGTTTGTGAGAGTTTTATGCGGTCTATAGGAGGTTCCATGTGGAAACTGAAGAGTTTAAGTTTGAGCTATATTATGCAGATTATTTCGTGTATGGTGCAAACAATTCAGGATAAAGTCTCTCACTGCGTAGAATCATATTGTACACACAGTTGTTTTGGCGTTAAATTTACCCCCCTTAGTCCCCACGCATGAAAGGGGGGAAAGTGAATTGTTAGTTCTTTTAGAATGAGAGAAATTGAATTTTTAGTTCCCTCCCCGATGTATTGGGGAGGGTTAGGGTGGGGTAGATTCAAAATTGTATTACCAAAAATATCCTTCTTTAACTATTGTTTGACGAGTCGATGAATCATATTGCAGGAGATATTTATTCGCTATCGCATCATTTTCTTGCAAGACTTTAAATTCTTTTTCTGCAATCTCTGTATCGGTAGAAAGTAAAATTACCTGATAAGAAGCCGAGGGAAAGTAACGCTCAACTAAGTTCGTGCGGTGAGAAGAATCTAGCCTTCCTAAAGGAGTATCAATTGCTACTGGTAAGCGATGCCCGGAAACACGAGCTAATCCCCAAAGAAATGCGATCGCTAAAAGTTGCTTCTCTCCCGCAGATAAACGGTGTTTTGGAACCATCTTACCTTGTAGATCGTACAAAGAGAGACCAAAGGTATCAGTATCAATGACTATCCGGTGTACCAGATCGGACTTATGTAACAAGTAGCGAAAACACTCAGTCACTTCCACTTCCAGTTTATTAAGTTTTTTTAGAGTTAAGCGTTCGCGGAAAAGCTTAAGTGTTTGTTGAACTTTAGCAGAAGCAGTAATTATATGCTCTTTACTCTTACGGTCAATATTTTGGTCTGTATATTTTTTTAAATCTCTTATTGACTTTTCATTAGCGGCTTCTAATTCAACCAAATAACGTTTTTTTGCTTCATATTCTACTTTGATTTGAGCAACTCTATTTTGTGCTTCAGTGTGTGCTTCATGTAGTTTTTGATAGATTTCCGGAGAAGCAGCCGTTTGCAATTGTCTTTCTAGTGTTATAAGCTCTTCTTCTTTTGTTCTCAGTAACTCAAGTTGCTGTCGAGCAGAAAATTTGGCAGTTTCTAAAGAATAACTTAGGATATGCGAGAGTTGAGCTAGCAATTTTGCATTAGCCAATAACCATGCATCATCACTATTTGAAGCCAATAGCTCGCTTTCCTCTTCAATCAAGAATTTAATTTTATCAAATTGTTCATCTGATAAATCTAATTGAGAAATCTGATTAATTAAACGTTCATTTCTGTCTAGTAAAACGCTTCGGGCTATTTGTATTTGTGAAGTGTGAATTTCGCTTTCTCCCGTTTTCTGAACCTCAACCAGTAAAGGTTGAATCAACATCAGTGGTAAGACATCAGCCGCCAATTGACACATAATTTGACGGACTTGTTCGATTTCCGATGTCACTTGCGATCGCTGTTTTTCTAGCTGACTGCGTTCTCCTGCAATTTTGCCACCTTCTGAGATGAATTTATCAAGAGAGATTTTCTGTTTTTCTTCGGCTGCTTCTAATTTAGCTGTAATGTGTTCTAATTGTTCCTGAGTTGCTTGTTTTTCCTCTGTTTGTTGGAGCAGTCTTTGTTCAATTTCTTCCAAATTTGCTAAGTCTTTTGTATCAGCTAGTTCCTTGCGTTTGCGGCTGACTAAAATATCTAAATCTTCTGCCAAACGTTCTGCTAGCTCTAAACCTAAAAGCCCGCGAATTGCTTCCACAACATTTTGTGGAGGTATGTCTTGTTGTGCTAGTTCCTTTACCTGTTCGCCATCAAACAGAAATAAGTTAGAAATTCCTAAAGGAATAAGATTTTCAACATACTCATCCCATATACTAACCAAGCCAGTGTCAAGCCATTCGTCATTTACACCAATATCCAAAATACCCAAATGGTCTTTCCCATCTTTGGGATTTTTTTCCCAAGTTCGGACAATACGGTATCGAGCTGGTTTGTCATTTTCAATATGTTCAAAAGCCAATTCAATACGAGTTTTCTCTGTTGGGGGAGTGGAACTGTTAACACATTGCGTGAGAAAATCACTATAACTTAGATTTCCACGGGTAGAACATTGAGCGCGAGGTCCATACAACGCAAGGCGAATAGCATCCATTAAAGTTGTTTTGCCACCACCATTCATTCCACCAAATAAGATAATAGGGCAAGAACTACCGTTTTTTCTAGAATCAAGTGTAATGACTTGACGACCGTAGTAAGGACCGAAATTTTGTAGTACGAGTTCAAGGAATATCACAGTAGTTTTTTAGACAATTTTGGATTGAGGGATTTTGGATGCGTGGGTTGAGAAAGCCTGATACAGGCTTAATTTTAACCAACTCCAGTTTTAACACTTGTTCTGGGCGATGTTCGTAATCGTGACTATACAAGCAAAATCCACCTGCGTGGATTTTAAAATCTTGATTTTTCACCGTTAGTCCTTGTCTTGCGGACTTCGTTTGTGTAGTAGCGAATATATTCGCCCAATACTTTCCGAACATCTTCTAAAAGTTAATTGTCTAAGTTCTCTACGTTTTTAGCTTGAAACTTAACTTGTCGCCAACTTTGCGGTTTGTCTGATTCCACACTATTTGTAATAGCAGCGTCGCCTAATGTTAACTGCTTGATTTTTGCGACATCGCCGTCAACAACAGCCTCCTTCAAATCTCGTTTCAAATGCGCGTTTCTAACAGCCTCATCTTGGGAACGCGAACTGGTTTCAAAACATTTTTCTAGCGTGTCAAATATTCCCACACGGCGAGTTCGTTTGCGGTACTGGCGTTCTGTATCTAAAAGATTCGCCATCAGTTCTAAGTGCATTGCGTCCTCACCACAGATTTCTTCAAGCACAGCCCATTCATCACTACCTAGTAAACTCATACCAGCGCCGGGACGGGGATCTTTAAAAGGTTCGCCCGTGACTTCCTGATAGATTTTGGGTAAGCTATCATCAAACTCGTGTCTTTCCTCTAACCATATACGCCGAATTTCACTCAGTTCTTCTACAGTAATTAGCGTGATATCGCGCATATTTTCTGGTGCGGTGCGACGAATTTGTATTTGAACAGTTAAGAGTTTTCTCAGCCAGTCCTCTCTAGCTTCTTTAACATAGGGACCGGGTATTGGCTCAACGGAAACTTCTCCATCTGAGTTGCGCTCGTACAGTTGCACATCACCATTTCTACGACGAAAGTCTCGGCGATCGCGGTTTTCTTCTGCATCTAATTCCTTACGCAATTCTAGTAGAGGTTGTAACCACTCTTTCTCTTCATCATTTTGAATCATCGCTGCTAGAGATTTATCCTGACTCACCAACGTACAAACCCAGCATCCAAAACGAGAGCTACCACAACTGGGGGTGGATGTATCAACAACTAGAGGACATTCATTATCAGCGCTAGCACCTCTATACATAGCGAATAAGTCTTTGTTGCTGTATCCCCAAGGGTTTTCCCATTGCATCAGATACAACCAAACTTCATCGTTTCGCCAGTCTTCAATTGGGCTGTAAACAAGGGAGTTTGGCAAATTCATATTGGGGCTGAGGCGATCGCGTACCCGCTTGGCTTCCCATTTCTTCATCCTAGCAGCACGATTTGTGCTTTCAGCTTTGCGAGTCCCCAAAACAACAATAGCTTCTCCACTGTTTCTGATAACATCGCGAATAAAGCGGTTAGATGGATTGATTTTAAGCCGCTCCGTACACCAACGAAATTTTCCTTTTGGGGCTGGGTATCCTTTACCAATAAAACCTACCCAGAATGTTTCTTTAACGTCTGGCTGTAGCAGATGGGGTTCTATTGGCATTTGTTGTTCGATAGCTGCTAGTTTCATCTGCTTTAGGGAATTGCGTACCCATGCAGACACGTAAGGATTTTCTACAAGGGTGTCTGTCGTGATAACGTGTATTGTTTTCGTGCGCTTGTTCGGTGCGAGTCCTGCGATCGCATTCCACACTAGCTGTAAAGTAGCCGTGCTGTCCTTACCTCCAGAATATCCTACTACCCAAGGAATTGCATCCAAGCAGTACAATTCTCGGATTTCGGTAGTTAGAGCTTGGATGTCTTCTACTAACTCTGCTGCAGGTCGCTGAGTTTGACCTTTGTTTTCTGGCTGTTCCGTGGTACTCATCTACCTAATCCTTGTTCAACTACTTCTAATTTCATTGAGAAACAGGGAAGTTCAATAGATAAAGCTTGCAAAAGCAGGCTTGTTTCAAAACTTCCGCTTTTTATCACCTAAAAGCCTCCGGGAGTAGAGAAGCCTCGTGTCTTTAGACCGAGGAGGAACTGCCCTTCGGGTTCAGCAGTCGTCTACGAATGTTACCTTTCTACAACGCTGCTTCACGACACGAGCCATTTCAATGGCAGTCCAAATATTTTAGAATGCATACGAATAACCATCCTTTTTGTGAATGTGTTTACAATATTTGTGGCTAATTCCTGCTACTCTTCCAAATTTAGTAGCCCTTACGGGTTCGCCACTTCCTACAACTCTGGGAACCAGAGTAACGGAGTAGCTCACAATATCAAAACTACCTGTAGCACGGCAAAGAACCCGTCCAATGTACTCCCCAATCTTTTTCCCATTAGTGACAACTGCTTTAACAATATCTCCAGTTTGAAAACCAAAATGAATTTGTTTTCTACTACGGTGACGAATTGGAAATCCGTATTTATCAGTTCCACACATTTGTCTTGTTCCATGACCATTTGCTGTAATCAGTAATGGTTTAACTCCTTTGATATTTAAAATCGGGGTTGACTTACCAACACAAGCTGCATCAATCCAATGCTCTTTTTGTAATCCTTGTTGGATTCTATTAAACTTTGTCAGTCCACCTGAACCCGTTTCTACTGGTAACCCTGTTGCTTTTAACATTTTCAATAAAGCAAATCGAGTTGTGTTAACAGCAGTAGCATCTGCAAGTGATTGTTTTGCTTGCTGCAAAATTTTCTCCAATCTTGCCGGAGCTTTTTTGAGGAAATCTTTAATATCTTTTGTCCCTTTTTTCCGATTACATTTTTCGCATGACAATGTAAGATTTGTAATCGAATCGCTACCTCCTTTGGCTCGACAATGAATGTGTTCTATCTGAAGTGGAACATATGCAGCACCACAGTAAGCGCATTGTCTATTCCATTTTTCTAAAAGATACTCTCTAGTTTCGTAGCCGAACAATGTCCCCTGTTGATATTCTTTTCCCTGAATATTTGGATGGCGAATTAATTGCATATCAAAACGCACTAATTCCTGAGATATTGCTTCAATTGGCGCAACTCTACGTAATCTTTCAACCCAAGCCTTGATGTTGTCAATACGGCTTTTTAGGCTTGGAGCTAGCCAAGTTCTTCGTTGTTTTGGGACGGGTTTTTTGTTACCTTTTCTATACCATTCGTGTTTGGGAGGTCTTCTATACCGAGTTTTACGATTCCTTCTACTCCGTCTCAACTGCTTTCTAGAAGTCAGTGATTCTCGTATTCCGAAACCTCGGTGTTTTAATTCTGCTGCGAATACAACCTCACCTGTAGAATCATTAACTATTGCTATTCCCGTTTTTTGAGAACCTGGGTCGATTTTTAATCTTAAAGGTTGCACGGGTATATCTGGTTTTGATTCTTTTAAAATTAAGGTGAAAGGGAATCTTTTGTAAATTGCTGCTTTTTTGTTTCTTAATAACTGCCTCGCTTGTGCTGAATGTATTGGATCTAAAGGTCGTTTGTTTGCGTCAATTAAAAATACTTTGGACATAAATGTCCCTCCTTACGGGTAAAGTTAGCCTCGCCAAAGTTATTAGTCGGTACCCTTACGGGTTCGGCAGTCCCCTACGGCGGGAGACCCGCCTTCAGGGCTGCCTCACTTTCCAAGTAACACTGACTTACCCTTCGTATGTCTGTTTAATTACTCGGTTTCAGAGCCACAGACTGGCTACGCATCTGTAGGTGAGAATTTTAACTCTTGCTAATAACGTAGTTCAATTAAGAACTTAAGCTGGTCAGCTAACTAAAATTCGGGGGCACGAAGCCCCGTCACTTTAGTGCGGGGTGCTGACCTACGCCTCTGGTGTTTAGAGGTTGTTTTTGTCAAGGACTTCCTATTCTTGCATAAATTAGTACAAATTAAGGTTTTTAAAAACTTTTTTTTATAAAGACTCAATTTCTTGTAAATTTAACTTCAACTCTAGTTTTAAGTTTTTAAAAACTAATATGGCTACCACTCAAGACAACCGTAATACTGAAATTGCCAGTCAGTATGAAGCACAGAAAGACGAGCATCAAAATTTACTTGCTTCTATGCTTGATAAGTATCAAGAGGGAACTGACCAGATTTTAGTTCAAAAAACTGAAATGGGTGGTACTCAGGCATATGTTAGTTCTGTCACCCTAAAATGGTTTGCAAGCCGAGTCAACTTTGCGTCTTACTTACCCTTGTTTCAAAAAAAATATAACCCCCAGACTGATAACGTCGAGATAGACGCCGAAAGTATTGATGAGGTTCAACAACGTCCGCTAGACTGGTCGCGTCAAGCACCATTGGTACAGTACTTGGCAACTCGAAAACACCACAAATTCCCACCAGTTCTAGTGGTTATTAGTAAATCGTGGGTAGACAACCCTGAAGCACCGGAGTGGGACAGTGAAGGACGAGCCATAAAACCTACAACAGATTTCACTCCCTTCGATCGAGATGGGAAATTCGGTTTACTTAATATTTCTGAGAAAGATGTAACTATTTATGCCTTAGATGGTCAACATCGGTTGATGGGAGTACAAGGTTTAATAGACTTACTTAAAACTGGTAAACTGCGGAGATACAGAAAAGATAAAACTCCTTTCGATACCTTCATAACAGTCAATGATTTGCTAGAGCAATACCAAGTTTCACCTGATGATTTGAAAAAATTACCTCAAGAAGAAATTGGCATAGAATTTATTTGTGCGATCGCTGCTGGTGAAACCCGTGAAGAAGCAAGATTGCGCGTTAGATCCGTGTTTGTTCACGTCAACCTCATGGCAGTACCTTTAAGTAAAGGTCAACTTGCACAATTGAATGAAGACGATGGTTTTTCGATTGTTGCTAGAAAAATTGCTGTAACCCATCCACTGTTAGAGCAGTGCGAAGGAAGAAACCCTCGAGTCAATTGGAATAGTGCAACTGTTGCGACCAAGTCCACTGTTTTGACAACCCTACAAGCACTTAAAGAAATGTCTGAAAGATACTTAGGGCAAAAGTTTTTGCACTGGAAACCTTTAGACAAAGGTTTAATCCCGATGCGACCGGAGAATGAGGAACTTGAAGAAGGAATCAAGGACTTTCAAACACTCTTTGATTATCTGGCTAGTCTTCCCAGCTATAACATTCTCAAATATGAAGAGACACCAGCTTTACGACACTTTAGTTTTGAAAAAAACGGAGGTGAAGGAAATATACTTTTCCGTCCTGTTGGTCAAGTTGCTCTAGCTCAAGCTCTCGGTATTTTAATATTTAAAATGGGATTTTCCTTAGAAGACGTATTTAAAAAGCTCCGTAAGTTCGATCGCGAAGGTGGGTTTAGTGGAATGGAGCACCCCAAATCTCTTTGGTATGGTGTTTTATACGATCCAAACAAGAAGCGAGTACAGGTTGCTGGACGGGATCTTGCAGCAAGGTTGCTCATCTATATTTTAGGTGGTGTGGAAGACAGCGTTGAACGTGCTGAATTGCGTAGAGATTTGGCTAAAGCCAGAACTGTTGAAGATAAAACAATAGGTTTTGATGGTAAATTTGTTGAACCCAAGCAGTTAGGAATTCCAAACATAATATAAAGTTCTATAATGCCTTTTTTGATATAAGTAGGATTTAAGTATAGCCCCTCTTTTTAAGGCTATGCATTACCTGCATCTTTCTTAACAATTGCAAAATAGTTATGGAGAAAGGGTTTGAGGAGATAAGCTCTTTAAGGGGGCGGTGAGTGGTCTCCTCTCTAGTTGGGGGTTCTGTAACAAGCAAAATCTCCAAAATACCGTTGAATTTGCGTAAGTCCCGATCGGTAGTAACTTTGGAATAAGAATTTGCAGAGTTTGATTTATCCGGATGTTGAGGTTTGCAGAAAGAAGATCGATGTGAATTCTTTCAAACCTTAACAAGAACGGGTTTCAAACCCCAACAATGTCGGCTTTGCTCATGTTAGGTTGGGGTCAGAATCCCAATATTTAAACCAAACTGCTTCCTTTTTTCTTCTCGATCGATAAAGACGATTTCTCAGTCCCACATAGAGTAAGTTTTAACAAGAACTTTATATAAACTAAACAATTAGAACTAAAATCTACTTTGTTATTAGTTACATTAAAGGAAGAGCAAATTCATTAACTAATAACAACGTTGCGTATAGTTATCCTTAAGCTGCAATTTTAAAATTAGTCTCTTAGATTTGCTAGCGTCTACCAAATTTTGTAGGATATTTATGACCTTTTTAAATGAAGATAATAACGAGATTATTGTGCCTCAAGATAAAGCTCAGATTAGTACATTGATTGAGCCACTTTTTTCCAAGAATCACCGCGATCGCTGTTACATAGGTCTCATGTTTCAGCAGGGAAAGCGGGATATGTTACAAATTAATGTGCCAGCCAGCGACTTTTCCAGCCTTCTTCAAGCAAAGCCATCAACTGGTAACGATCCTGATTCTGGTAAAAATCGTCCGGAAGTTCAAGGACATACAGAGGAAATTAAACATTATATTCTTGACCGTGCTCGGAAACAAAAACCTTGGATCTTGGGGACACTAACGGCAAATGTTAATCCAAAAGATATAAAAGTTATTCAATTGTATCGAAATATGTGTTTGGTGATTGTTCGCCGTACAGTTAAGCTAGATATTACTGATGGACAGCATAGAAAACGAGCGATTCACGAATTAATAGAAAGCTCTGAAAGCGAGTTAATTGCCGAGCATGATTTTCCTATTACTTTAGTTTTAGAAGGCGATTTTCGTCAGTGTCAAACAGATTTTCGAGACATGGCTCAAACTAGATCGCTAGATAAATCTTTATTGCTATCGTTTGGAGAGTACTCTGGTAGAGTTGGTATTACTAAAGAATTAATTAACAGAGTACCAATGTTTTCTGGTAAAACAGAAAAGGTTAAAGCAAATCCCTCAACTAAAAACAAGCTAATTTATACAATGAATTTTTTAGCAAGATTTGTTAGTTGTGTTTTTACTAATAACCCAAATGACGAACTACAAGATTCTGATGTTACAGAAAAGTCTGAATCTTTAGTTGAATGCCTAAATCAGTTTTTTTTAGAATGCCAAAATACAAAATATATTTCCGCTAAAAGCGTTCAAGAATTAACAGTTAATGATGTAGCCAATTTTAAAGAAGATTGTTTACTAGGTGTGAGTGTTGGATTGGAAGTTTTAGGACGTTTACTATACTGGACTTACTCACCTGAAAGCAATTATTTCGCTGAAGAAAAAATTTCCCAACTAGCGCAAATTAATTGGTCAAGAGACTACGATGTGTGGAGAAATAATATAGTTAGGATAGATCCCCAACCTAAAAATCCAAATAAACCATATAGAGTCATAACTACTGCAAATGCTGTAACTGATGCAGTGAAGATGGTAAAAAATAGGCTGGAATGGAACTAGCTTATGAGTTAAAAGCCACATATCAAGACAGGAATTTAGTTAAATTAAATTCCTCGTCTTCCTCTTCTTGCTCAAATCGTTCAGAGCTAAGAAGCAACAAAATGCGCTCCAAATAATCCACCGTACCCCGAACCTCAGCTTGTAAAATTTCCAGACCCCCGTTAGCATATTCCTCAAAAATACGGAGACGTTCATTTTCAAACTTGTCATCTTGAGAAGAAAGAATATTGATATCCTGAGTTGCAGTCACTCCCAATAACTTAATAACCAGATCGTATCCCCTCGATACAAAAATTTCTTGTCCTATAGGAGCAGGTTCCCGTTTAGATATCTCCCCCAAAGCCACACGCCGTTTATGCTTCGCACCCAAAGCAGCAGCAAAAGCGATCGCATCAGCATAAGTTTGGAAAGGACCCGTTGCGCCATCACTCGAAGTCAAAGCTTTTACCAAATCAGCCTTATCCTTAGCAACTCTAACTCTAACCGTTTCCGCCATCTTACTTATATATAAATTGTAATAATCCTAACCTACCTCTAAGCACAATGTCGAATCACCAGAGAGACGTCCGCGTTACAAATTGGGGGAACTTCCTCTCCCTGCATTGCTTTGTACAGCGTTACCCGCTCCCAACATATAAGTTTTAGCGCATCTTTTTCTCAAGGAACTCTAGAAAGACTTTAACTTTCATTGGGACATATTTTCGACTGGGGCAAAGTGCGCTAATCGGGACTAGAGCTGACGACCACTGGGGTAAGACGTTTACTATATCCCCACCCTGTAATTCCTGCTGAAACAGAAATTCCGGTAGCAGCCCAATTCCAACTCCAGCAACGATTGCTTGATAAATGGGAGCAGCGTCATTGCTAAGTAGTCGCGGACAAAAGGAGAGCGTTACTGTTTCCCGTTGTTCATTGTATAATCTCCAGGTCACTTCGTTCTGACGATGAGCCATACAAAGCAGCGCATGACTGGTCAAATCAGCAATTGCTCTTGGTTCGCCAGCAGTTTTGAGATAGGTTGCGCTGGCAAAGAGTTTTAGACGACCTGTGCTAATCCGCCGCACGCTCGGGGTTGAATCGTCTAATTGCCCAATCCGAATCGCTAGATCGTACCCTTCTTTCACAATATCCTTGTATTCAGTCGCCGCATGGAGAAACACTCGAATATCAGGGTAGGTCAGCAGAAACTCCGGCAAATTGGGTGCGAGAACAGACTGCACAAACAACATGGTGGCTGTTACTCGCACAATGCCTTGCGGATGTTCCTGCAAGCTAGAGATCGCATCACTACCGTCATGTAACGCATAGAGAATGGGTAAACAGTTTTCGTAATACAGTCGTCCTTCTTCAGTTAGAGAAATCCGCCGCGTCGTGCGATGAAATAATCGGACTCCTAGCCGTTGCTCTAGCTGATTGACCTTCAGACTGACAGTAGATTTAGGTAGATCCAGCGATCGTGCTGCTGCGACAAATCCTCCCAGTTCCGCGACTTTGAGAAATATTAAAACAGCGTTCAAATCGTCCATAACCTGCACTCTACTGCGATGAGAGTATCTGCACCTGCCATTGTCCCATATTACAAACAATCAATTCATAAAAACCACCTTTATCTATACAAGTTGATTGATTACACTAGGAAATGTCAAGTACAGAAAAAATTTTAAATCTAAGCAATCGTACTTGATGAAATCAAGCCTTGAATGAAAAATATTACGGTGATTTCACATTGTTTTGAGCATCCCAGCACACACTCGATCGCCACCGAAATGAAAGCCCGTTTGAAAAACACCATCCGTGTTACCCTTTGGATCTCCGATTCGATCGGATCGGCGGTGACAGCTTTGAAACCAGATTTTACAACCGTCCGTGTTACCCTTTGGATCTCCAATTCGATCGGAGTCTCTAAGCAAGCTAAATAGAGGTGTCATATGCAATATCTTGTTATCTTCACACCCAAACAGAAATTCGGAACCTCTGAAATGCCCTCTGACTTCCCGCAACTGTTACTCGAGGAAGAGGCGCGAGCGAAAGATCTCTACATGGAGGGACTTCTCCGTCAATCGTGGGTGCTGGGCAAGAGGGATCGTGGCGCGGCTGTTCTCTTTGAAGCGGAGTCACCGAAGCACATACAAGAGATAATCGACAGCTTTCCACTGATCGAGGCTGACTACTCTAACACCCAGATATTCCCTCTCGCCCCAGATCCTGCATTCGCCCAGAAGTCCTAATCAAAGCCGCATTTCTCTGACCGAAAAACCTACTAAGCGTTGCATAGGAGAGTTAAAACATGAAAATCCTAGTTATAGGAGCCGCCGGCAAGACCGGTAGAGCTGTAGTCGAACAAGCTGTTGCCGCCAATCACCAAGTCACGGCCTTCGTTCACAAAGCTGACGAATACAAAGTCTCGGACGTTCGCGTCATCGAAGGTGACGCCACTGACAGTGCCACGATGGACGCAGCAGTCCTCGGTCAAGACGCTGTGCTTGACACAATTGGCGGTAAAACGCCTTACAAGGAAACTACGCTCGAATCAAGTGCCGCCAACACAATCATCGCTGCCATGCAGCGACATGGTGTGCGCCGTCTCGTGGTCACTTCCATGCTTGGCGAAGGGGAGAGTGAGGCGAATGCCACCCTGTATGAGCGCTTACTGGTTTCGACCTTGTTGCGCGGTGCGGACAAGGACAAAGCGGCAATGGAGTCCGCTGTCGAATCGAGCGGTCCGGACTAGGTGATTCTTCGCCCAGCCCTCCTCACCGACGACCCCGCCAAGGGGAACGTTCGAGTCTTCGATGCGGAAACGGGCGAGAAGGCCCATAAAATTACACGTGCCGACTTGGCCTCCTTCATGCTTGCCCAGCTTTCCAGTAACGAATACCTCCATCAAGCCGTTACTATCGCAAATAGCTAAGCACGCTTCGACCACGCTCTCTTTTTAGGGTCAGCAGCGTGTTAATTGAGGCTTCGGCGTCTGCTTTCCCACGCAGTATGCCTCCTTTCCCGTCCGGTTTTCCCAATCAAGCAAGCTAAGTAGAGGTGACATATGCAATATCTTGCGATCTTCACATCCAACCCGAAATTCAAGACCGACGGAATGCCCTCTGACTTTCAGCAACGGGAACTCGAAGATGAGGCGCAAGTGCAAGTCCTTTACGCGGAGGGAGGTCTCCGTCAAGCGTGGGCGCTGGACACGAAAGACCACGGTGCGGTCGTTCTTTTTGAAGCGGAGTCACCGGAGCATCTGCAAAAGATGATCGATAGCTTTCCGCTGGTCGAGGTTGGCTACTCTGTCCCCCAGGTCTTGCCGCTCGCGCCGTATCCAGCATTCGCGAAGAAGTCTGTCTAATCGCACTGCCTAAGTCAACGAAGTGATTGTTCGCCCAAGAGCAAGTATATCTCTCTAGCGATGGATTGTTTTTTACACGCTCTAAAATTTGCAGGAGTAACATTATGCAAGCAATTCGCGTTTATGAGTATGGAGAGTCAGACGTACTGACACTGGAAACACTAGCGCAACCTGAACCCCAACCTAATGAAGTGTTGATTCGAGTTCAAGCTGCTGGAGTCAATCCCCTCGATTGCAAAATTCGCTCAGGCTACATGAAAGAGGTTTTTCCCATGCCTTTGCCGTTTACGCCCGGAATGGATGTCGCAGGCATTGTGGAAGCGATCGGTTCCGATGTCAAAGCGTTCCAAGTCGGTCAAGCGGTGTATGGCGAACTAAAAATGGGAGCTTATGCTGAGTTTGCCACCGCTCCCCAAGATGCGATCGCGCTCAAACCGCAGACGCTCGATTTTGTGCAAGCGGCATCGGTGCCGATGGTGGCAATGACTGCCTATCAAGCGCTGTTCGATCGTGCGGATCTCAAGCCGGGTCAAACTGTTTTGATTCATGCGGCATCGGGTGGGGTGGGCATGTTCGCGGTGCAGTTTGCTAAATGGAAAGGGGCACACGTCATTGGAACTACCTCAGCTGCAAATGGAGAATTTGTTCAATCTCTAGGCGCAGATCGAGTAATCGACTACAAGGCCACACCCTTTGAACAAGTGGTTCAGAATGTTGATGTCGTTCTAGATACTTTAGGCGGCAACACTCAAGCGCGGTCTTATTCAGTGCTGAAGCCCGGTGGCATTCTGGTTTCAACCCCTGCTCCCCCCGATTCTAAAAAAGCTCAAGAACAAGGTATCCGTGCCGAAATGGTGAATATGGAAATCTCGGCCTCGCTGTTGGAAGAAATTGCTAATTTACTCGATTCTGGGCTGGTGAAGACGGTTATTACTCAGACCTTTCCATTGTCTGAAGCTCGTCAAGCTCAAGACCTGAGTCAGAGTGGGCATGTTCGCGGCAAAATCGTGCTGCAAATTAGCACTTAAGAGCAACAATATCAGGCATAGAAAGCTTTTAACTTTAACCGTAACGGGAGCAGTTTTTATGGCCTTACCTATGCAAGCGCAAGGGCGAGGACGCCCATCCCACAAGATAGATAGTTTATTTCTTGGATATCCCTAACTGAACACTAACCGACCAAGATTCTTAAGAATTTGCAAAACACTGTAAAGCTCCCTCGCAGAAGTAAACAGAGTAAAAACCCGCGACAAATCGTACTGAGGACGATCTGCTTGATTCAACTTAACAAATAAAATATCATCCCCATTAGTCACCGTGCCGAACACAGGCTTATCAGGATAAGGATTAGCCATCAAGTAAGCCAGTGCTTGAGGTAAAGCCGACACAACCGAAAGCGCAGTTTTTTTAGATTCCACCACCATGACCCAAAACTGACTTTGCACAACCAAAACATCAATCCGCCCGCGCAACACCTCTTCTCCGTCATTCAGTACCAAATTCACAGACGGTTCAGCCCTAATCATAAAAGGAGGATCGTAAAATCCAGCCACCCCTAACAAAGGTGACACCACCAACAACAACACCGTCCCCTCCAACAAATCCCCCGCAGTACGATGATATAAATATCTTCGCCGCAGTTCATCCAAAGAAGCTTTTTCAGCTTCCGTAATTTCAGGCAATCCTTCATACCACTCACCGAAAAACTGGTCATCCTCAATTCGTACCAAGCCAAAACGATTTTGGACATCAGCCAAACTGGTAATCGTGTCTGTAATTGCTGTAGTTTGTGTCATTTCTTGCTACATTCCTGTCACGCCCACTTTACTCTCCAACTGCAAAAACTCACGCACCCGCGACAAGTAACTAGACGCATCTTCCAACATGGGAAAATGCGCCGTATCTGTTATAACCGCAAATTCAATATTCTTATTTAACGCTGCTGCTTGACGCCCCATCTGCGCAGGAATAATTTTGTCATACTCCCCAGAAACCAGGAGTGTAGGTACTGTTATCCCCGCAAACGCCTGTGGCATAGATTCGGCTGCAGCTTTACTCACTGCTGTAAAAATAGTCCCCAAAGCAGCATCGTAATCAGCTACTAAAAAATCTTCCAAAAAAGCTTTACGTTCTACAGCCGAGATAGGGCGGCGTAAAAACCGCGCCATAAACATTCGGTCAATAAATGGTATGCTTCCCAACCACTTCGGGCGGAATTTCACAACATAGCCACCAAATTTATGAAAGGCTGCAAACGCTTTTTCGTCGTACTCAAAAACTCCAGCACAAGTCAAAATAGCTCTTTCCACTCTTTGCGGGTAAAGATTCAGAAACAAAGTCACAATTGATGTTCCTGTAGAATGAGCCGTAACGTATACTCGTTGAAGCTGCAACGCATCTAACAAAGCCGCCAAATCCTCAGCATATTCCTCAAGCTCATAAGTTAACTCCTGAATAGCTTGAGATTCAGCTGAGTGCGATCGCGATTCAAAAGCTTCTGCTACAGATTCACTTGCTTGAGCTATGGTTGGCTTCCCATCAGATCTTCCAAAGCCACGCATATCATAAAGCAAGCAATCAAATTCTTCTGACAAAACCCGTGCCGTACTCTCCCAATACCGACCCGAACCAGCCCAACCGTGGACAAAAACCATCACGGGTTTCTCTCCCATCTCAGATGGCTTTTTTATCCACTCGTAGTAATGCTCAACACCCCGAACATTAATGTAAGACATTTTTGAATTATGAATTATGAATTATGAAAGGGATTTCAAGTGTTGAATTATAGGTTAATGAATTTTGAAATGAAAAAATTTTTGAATTTTGAAACTAAACTTTACTATTTAGTACTCACCATTCCTAATTTATCATTCATAATTCATCACTCACAACCTACCATTCATAATTCATAATTCATAATTCATAATTCTTTAAGCCGATTCTGGTTTTGGTAGTGAAGATGGATGCACCAACAATTCAGCTGTCGATCGCTTCTCTACCATTTCCCGCGTTACCGTGCAGCGAGTCACGTCTTTACGCGATGGTAGCTCATACATCACATCCAACATCAGTTCTTCAACAATACCTCGCAGCGCTCTTGCACCTGTTTTCCGACGGTAGGCTTCCTGAGCAATGGCTCGCAAAGCTTCTTGTTTGAAGTCTAACTGTACGTTGTCCATCTTCAGCAGTTTTTGGTATTGCTTCACCAAAGCACTACGAGGCTGAGTCAGAATCGCCATCAGTGCTTCCTCATCTAGCGGTTCTACCACTGCTACCATTGGAATCCGCCCGATGAATTCTGGAATCATGCCAAACTTCACTAAGTCATCTGGTTCGAGGTAACGGAGAGTATCAGCCGTGCGCCTGTCTTTCGTCTGACCTTCACCTGGTTGTACAAAACCTATTGACTTTTTCCCAATTCTCTGATCTACAACTTTTTCCAAACCGACGAAAGCACCGCCGCAAATGAATAAGATATTGCTAGTATCAATCTGGATGCAGTCTTGATAGGGGTGCTTGCGCCCTCCTTGGGGTGGAACGTTAGCGACCGTCCCCTCTAACATTTTCAGCAAGGCTTGCTGTACGCCTTCACCAGAGACATCGCGAGTAATAGATGGGTTTTCGCTTTTACGTGCAATCTTATCGATTTCATCGATGTAGATAATTCCTCGCTGTGCTTCCTCAACATCTAAATCTGCTACTTGCAACAGTCGCAGCAAGATATTTTCCACATCTTCTCCTACGTACCCTGCTTCTGTTAAGGTCGTAGCATCAGCCACAGCAAAGGGGACATCAAGAATCTTGGCTAAAGTTTGTGCTAACAGAGTCTTCCCACAACCAGTAGGACCGATCAGCAAAATATTAGACTTTTGCAGTTCTACAGAATCGTCTAATGCTTTGCCACTACCTTTTGCCTGAACTACGGACAACCGCTTGTAGTGATTGTAAACGGCTACTGAAAGTACTTTTTTGGCTTCTTCTTGACCGATAACGTGTTCGTCGAGGTATTTCTTAATCTCTCGCGGCTTCGGTATTTGATTAAACGAGAGACTTGAAGAGCGACGAGCACGTTTTTGAGGTTGTTCTGACCTGGGTGCTGGTTGAGACGACGCTGCTCCATTCGTGTCTAGTAACTCTTCATCGAGGATTTCATTACACAAGTCTACGCATTCATCGCAAATGTAGACTCCCGGTCCTGCGATTAGCTTGCGAACCTGCTCCTGAGATTTACCACAAAACGAACACTTTAAATGGGAGTCGTACTTAGACATACCAGCCTCTTATTTCAGAACGGTGACGTTTTCCCCTGCAACGGGAAGATTTTGTCGTAGAATGACTCGATCGATCAAGCCATAGTTTTGTGCCTCTTCTGCCGACATAAAGAAGTCGCGTTCAGTATCGGCTTCTACTCTTTCTAATGGTTGACCAGTATGCTGAGCCAGTAACTGATTCAACTTAGCTTTATGATAAAGAATTTCTCTGGCTTGTATTTCGATGTCCACTGCTTGTCCCTGAGCACCTCCTAGGGGTTGGTGAATCATAATTCGGGAATCAGGAAGAGACATCCGCTTGCCAGGAGTTCCTGCGGTTAACAGAAATGCCCCCATGCTAGCAGCCAATCCAAAACAGATTGTCACCACATCGGGACGAATTTGCTGGATTGTATCATAAATCGCCATGCCTGCTGTCACAGAACCGCCAGGAGAGTTGATGTACAGTTGAATATCTTTTTCAGAATCTTCTGCATCTAAAAATAACAACTGGGCAACAATCGAGTTAGACACCACATCATCAATGGGCGTTCCCAAAAAAATGATGCGATCGCGCAGCAGACGAGAATATATATCAAAGGCTCGCTCTCCTACTCCGGATTGTTCTACCACCATTGGGACGATGTTGATAGGACTACTTAGGGAGGAGTAGAGTTTGAAGTCACTCGAACTATTCAATTGGTAGTTTCCCGACTGCGATACAAGCATAAAAGAACTTTTGATAACAAGTGTAACAGTCACTGCAGCCGCGTTGGCTGCTACGAATCAAGATGTGATTTCGCAATATAACTCTGTGTTAACCATTATGCCTCATATAAATTGCTCCGTGTAAAATTAGCGATTGGGGATTGGGGAACTCGGGGATTGGGGATTAGGCAGTGACCACTGGTCACTGGTCACTGGTCACTGGTCACTGGTCACTGCTTACTGATTCCGCTTGCACTTCCACGGTTTGTTCTGACGCTGGCTGAGTGAATTCTGCTTCAGTCACTGGAACAGTTTCGGCTAATGCTACTTCAGAATTCTCTTCTTCCTCTGCTGTTTGGGCGCTCAAAGATCCTTCTGGCACTAGTTCAACGTTTGACCGTTCTAAGAGCCAATCCATGATTTGTTCGGACTGCAGTTCATTTTGCACGACTTCCTGAAGTCTTTCAGGATCGACTTCGCGATCGCCATACTGTTCTAGCAGTTCTTTGACTCTGGCTTGTACCGCTTCTGGAGACACTTCAATAGATTCTCGCTTGCCGATTTCCTGTAAAGATATCGAGCGCTTAATGCGTTCTACAGCTTCCTCACGAGAACGTTCCCGTAACTGAGGAATCATCTCTTGGGTAAACAATTTCTTGATATCGATGCCTTGTTGCGACAGACGGTATGCTGTTTGTGTCAACATCGCATCCACTTCCTCTTGAATCATCGTTTCTGGCAAATCCACTTCTACGTGCTTCACCAGTTCAGCCAACAGAGCTTCCTGCTTGTTTGATTTAGTTTTCTGCTCTGCTTCCTTTTGGAAACGTTCTTCCAAAGAACTCTGTAATTCTGCAAAAGTTTCAAAATCGCTGACTTCTTGAGCAAACTCATCGTTCAATTCTGGCAGTTCTTTTTCCTTCAGTTCCTTAAGCGTCACTGTGAAAATAGCTGGCTTTCCTGCCAACTCCTCATTTGCATAAGGGTCTGGAAACTGAGCCGAGATTTCTCTAGTTTCTCCAGGATTCATTCCTACCATTCCCGTCACGAAACCAGGAATGAACTTATCTTCCTGCAACTCCACCTGAAAATCAGTTGCTTCGCCACCTGGTATTGGTTCCGGTTCTGTGGATGGGTCCTCACCTTCACCTGCAGCAATAACGCCCTTGAAATCAACAACAGCAACATCGCCTAGCTGGGCTGCTCTTTCTTCTATTGGAATGAGCGTTGCCATTTGTTGCTGTTGACCATCCAAGACTTCCTCAACTCGTTGTGGGTCGTACTTAACTTCCTCTGCTTTCAGTTGTAATCCCGTGTAATTGCTGATTTCTACCTCTGGCTGAACATCTACCGCCGCAGAAAATGTCAAAGTTTTACCCGGTTCGTAGTGACCTATCAACTCCTCAAACGAAGAGCGCAACTTTGGCTGACCAATTGCTTTGACTTCTTCTTGTTTGATTGCTTTTTCAATCCCGTCTTGAATCAGTTCTTCTAGCGCTGCTGCCTTAATTCGAGTTACGCCCATGCGCTGAATCAATATTTGCCGAGGCACTTTGCCTTTACGAAACCCAGGAATATTTGCAGTACTCGCTAAGTTTTTAATGACCTTTTCGTAACTTTCCTTGGTCTTTTCCGGGGTAATTTCTATTTCTAGACCAACTTGACTGGCGGGAAGTTTTTCCTGGGTTACTTTCATCTTCGTCTCTTCTACGTATGTCAATAATTTGGTACTTTTTTTACTAAGTGATTTTTAGGGAACCGCAAAACATAGATTATCTCACAAGAAGTGAGAAACATTTTTTCTTTGGAAGTTCCTTGCTTGCTGACTCTTTATCTCAAATTAGTTTATCTATTAATCCTCCAAATAGTTGCTCTCAAAGAGGTAACACGTGATATCCTGGTTCTCAATCAGCAGTTTGCATAACCTGCGTTTATCGTAGGGTACAACTGTCTAGTGAGGCTGAGCGCAGTTGTTGCGATCTTCTATGCCTCAGGGGGTAGACCAGTTGATTGACTTGCTGCTTGAAGTCCATCTGAATCATAGTACATCAATCATTCTGATAACGCACCTTGATGAGAGAATACCTGTCATTATGCTAAAGTGCAGACATAGGCATTTTTGCACTAACAAGGAGCAGGTAGTATAATGGAGTTGAGTTTGATTGAAAATTTAATAATTATTAATTGTTGTAAAATGCAGCAATGACAAGCATAACTAAGAAAATAAATGTATTAAATTAAGAAATAAGATCGATTGCTAAAAATAATAAAAATATTTATAAAAAGGTTGACAAAGCATTTGGTATGTGCCAATGCTAACTAAATTTTGAAATTTTACAAGAACTCGCACATAAAACCATCTTATGAGGAGGAAGCCAGTTTGTCTAAATCCTATCGCCTAGCTATTTTGGGAGCGACCGGCGCTGTTGGCAAAGAATTGCTAGAGTTACTGGAAAGCCGTAATTTCCCTGTTGCCGATCTCAAGCTTTTAGCATCAGAGCGGAGTGCAGGGCAGAAAGTATCGTTCAAGGGGGAAAGTTTATTAGTAGAAGCAGTTAGGGAAAACGCTTTTGAGAACATAGATTTAGTACTTGCAAGTGCAGGAGGTTCCACATCAAAAGCATTATTACCAAAAGCTGTGGAATCTGGTGCTGTCGCGATCGACAACTCCAGTGCCTTCCGTATGAATCCGCAAGTTCCCCTAGTTGTTCCAGAAGTCAATCCAGAAAGCGCTGCAACCCATCAAGGTATAATCGCTAATCCCAATTGCACCACAATTTTGATGGCGGTAGTTGTTTGGCCATTGCATGAGGTAATACCCGTGCGCCGTATAGTCGCTGCAACTTATCAATCAGCTAGTGGTGCTGGTGCTAGAGCAATGGAGGAAGTCAAAATCCAAACAGGAGACATTTTGGCAGGTAAGCAACCTGTTGCTGAAGTGTTCCCCTACCCCCTAGCGTTTAATTTGTTTCCCCACAACTCACCTTTAAATGACTTTGGGTATTGTGAGGAAGAAATGAAAATGGTGAATGAAACCCGTAAAATCTTTGGGGAAGAAAGTATAAGAATTACGGCAACTTGCGTGCGGGTTCCCGTACTCCGCGCTCACTCAGAAGCGATTAACCTGGAGTTTGGGGAGCCATTTAGCCCAGAGAAAGCCAGAGAAATTCTCAAGCAAGCACCTGGTGTAAAATTGGTGGAAAATTGGCAGGCAAACCATTTTCCAATGCCAATTGAAGCGACAGGTCAAGATGAGGTTTTAGTAGGAAGAATTCGCCAAGACATCTCACACCCATACGGTTTAGATCTGTGGCTCTGTGGAGACCAAATCCGTAAGGGTGCGGCATTGAATGCCGTTCAAATTGCGGAACTATTGGTTGAAAAAAGCTGGTTGAAGCCACAAGAGTTAGTAGTTAGTGGATAGTAGGGGCGCAAAGCATTACGCCCGTACAGTGGATAGTAGAGTAGCAGCAACTAACAACCAACAACTAACAAAAAAATTAGGAGAAAACTGAGGGTGGTAGATTTTGGTAGAGTTCTAACCGCTATGATTACACCGTTTCGTGAAGACGGTAGTGTAAATTACGATGTAGCAGCAGAACTAGCGGTGCATCTGGCTAGTAATGGAACCGATACAATAGTAGTGTGTGGGACAACCGGAGAGTCCCCAAGTTTAACTTGGGATGAGGAATACCAGTTATTCTCTGTGGTGGTGCAAGCCGTACAAGGAAAAGCTCTTGTTATAGCAGGCTGTGGATCGAATTCCACTAAAGAAGCCATTGCCGCTACCCAAAAGGCAGCTACAATAGGAGTACATGGTACGCTGCAAGTGGTTCCTTACTACAATAAGCCGCCACAAGCAGGACTTTATCAGCATTTTCAGGCGATCGCTCAAGCAACGCCGGAATTGCCCATATTGTTGTATAATGTTCCAGGACGCACAGGTCAAAATCTTTTGCCACAGACAGTTGCGCGTTTAGCGGAAATTGATAATATTGTAGGAATAAAAGAATCAAGTGGAAATTTAGACCAGGCGAGCGAGCTTCGTCGGTTGACACCAGCAGATTTCCCGATCTATTCTGGCGATGATTATTTAACACTACCTTTGTTAGCAGTGGGGGCAAAGGGAGTGGTAAGCGTAGCGTCTCATGTTGTAGGAAACCAACTACAGCAAATGGTTCGAGCCTTTGAATCGGGTCAGATTCAGTCAGCTAGGGAAATACATCTCCAACTGTTTCCTTTGTTTAAAGCGTTATTCGCAACTACCAATCCAATTCCAATTAAGAAAGCACTAAACCTTCTAGGTTGGAAAGTGGGTTCAACTCGTTTACCACTAACTGAGGCAGATCCAGAAGTCAGTCAAAAGTTAGAAAGAGTTCTTCAGGAACTCAATCTCCAAAAAAGCAACAACTAATTAAACCTATTTCAGTTGTTTGCTATTGAAGTTACTTATAAGAAAATGTGCGTGATTTTACCGTATTGCAGATGCGAAATCTGTGTTAAGACTGAAGTAAATATAATTATGAATTCTAAGCTTTTTAAGCCAATTTAAACCTAAAAAGTCCGCCAAGAGTCACAAATAAAATTCACTAGTGAGGGTTGTCAGTTGTCATTTGTCATTTATCATTTGGAACGAATATAAAAATTCTCTTACGTCATTACACAAAAGCTTTTATTTGCGTCAACTTAGGTAGACTGCCAGTGTTTATATTACAAGAAAAGTTCTAAATCTCGTGTATCGACAGAGAAACAACACTCTAAAATCTCAAATTTTAAACGAAGAACAAACAAGGGAGAAAATGCTAAAAAACGAAACTTCTACTGCCCTAAAAATTATTCCATTGGGCGGTTTGCATGAAATTGGTAAAAATACCTGTGTTTTCGAGTATGAGGATGAAATTATCCTTCTAGATGCAGGTTTAGCTTTTCCTACAGAAGCTATGCACGGGGTGAATATTGTCTTACCAGACATGACTTACATCAGGGAAAATCGTCACAAAATTAAGGGGATGATTGTTACCCACGGTCATGAAGACCATATTGGTGGTATAGCTTTTCACCTAAAACAATTTGAAATTCCTGTCATTTACGGTCCGAGATTAGCATTGGCTATGCTTGAGGGTAAGTTGGAAGAAGCAGGAGTCCGCGATCGCACTGAGTTAAGATCTGTTCAACCCCGCGATGTCGTCAGAATTGGCGAACATTTCTTTGTTGAATTCATCCGCAATACCCACTCCATCGCCGATAGCTTCACCGTAGCCATTCACACACCTCTAGGTGTCGTCATTCACACAGGAGATTTTAAATTTGACCATACCCCAGTAGACGGCGAAAGGTTTGATATCCAAAGGCTAGCCGAACATGGAGAAAAAGGCGTCCTTTGTTTGATGAGCGATTCCACAAACTCAGAAGTTCCAGGATTCACCCCCTCAGAAGCTTCCGTCTATCCAAATTTAGAAAGAGTATTCGCTCAACAAGCCACCGGACGACTCTTCGTGACAACCTTTGCTTCTAGCGTGCATCGCATCAATATGATTTTGCAGCTAGCACAAAAGTACAAACGTACAGTCACAGTGGTTGGGCGTTCCATGCTAAATCTCATCGCCCACGCTCGTAACTTAGGATATATCAAGTGCGAGGACAATCTACTACAACCATTGCACGTAGTCCGCAATCTTCCCGATGAAAACGTACTGGTCTTGACAACAGGTTCTCAAGGTGAACCAATGTCAGCCATGACGAGAATCGCCAAGCAAGAGCATCCCCACATCAGAATTCGGCAAGGAGATACAGTTGTATTCTCAGCAAATCCCATTCCTGGTAATACTATTGCAGTTGTCACCGTAATCGACCAGTTAATGATGCAAGGGGCAAATGTCATTTACGGTCGCGAGAAAGGCATTCACGTCTCAGGACATGGATGTCAGGAAGACCAAAAGCTGATGATTGCTCTAACTAAGCCCAAATTCTTCCTACCAGTTCACGGAGAACACCGGATGCTGGTAAAACACAGTCAAACAGCCCAAAGCATGGGTATTCCTGCAGAAAACATGGTCATTATACAGAATGGCAATGTTGTAGAATTAACAGAAGAATCCATACGTGTTGCGGGTAAAGTCCCATCCGGATTGGAATTGGTAGATACGTCCGGTATAGGTATGGTGAGCGATAAAGTGCTCCACGAACGGCAACGCATGGCAGAAGAAGGAATTGTCACAATTGCAACAGCCATAGATTGGACAGGAAAACTCTTAGCGAAGCCAGAAGTTCACCTCAGAGGCGTTGTGACTAGTTTTGAGCGATCGCTACTGCAAAAATGGGTACAACAGCGAATAGAAGAAATTCTCAGCGTGCGTTGGTCTGGATTCACTGTACCTCCTTCCTTTGACAGCGATCGACCAGAGGTTGATTGGGTTGGATTGCAAGAGCATTTAGAAAAGGAACTCGCACGCTCTTTAAAAAGAGAACTACATTGTCAGCCAACCGTGACATTACTGATGCAAATTCCTGACGAACCTCCAGCGAAAGTTTCTGATGGTAGAAGACGCCGCACTCGCACGGCTGCTCAAGTTGCATCTTAAATTCTCTTTCTCAAATTACCCCCCTTAGTCCCTCCGATGGATTGGGGGGAAATGGAAAATCATCTCAGATTACCCCCCTTAGTCCCTCCGATGGATTGGGGGGAAATGGAAATTGAAGAAGGCAGCTTTGCTGAGGGCAGAGGGCAGAAGGAACAATTGGATGGGGATTCAAACCCCAACCAATTGTAAGCACCGCAAGTGACGGTGGGGTTTTAAACCCTTGTTCCCTTCGGTCACGGGCAGAGGGCGGAGCCAGTATTTCCTTCTGCCTCCTGCCTCCTGCCCTCTGCCTTTCTCGATCAAATTCCCTCCCCTTTACAAGGGGAGGGTTAGGGTGGGGTGAGATCCATAGCTCAACCTAACCAATCAATAGAAAAGTCAGAAGTAAAGTTAAGACAGTTAAAGGCAATCCAAAGCGTAAATGCTCCAGAAAAGAGAGCTTGTAACCTAACTCAGCAGCAGCTTCCACAACAATTAAATTTGCCACCGATCCAAACAAAGTGAGATTTCCAGCCAGAGTCGATGCAGCCGCAAGCAACAGCCAAGACTCAGAGCCATCTTTAGGAATTAAGGGTTGGAGAAGCAGTACAGCAGGAACATTAGAAATCAGATTAGATAATACAGCCGTGACGATCGCTAGACCAGCAGGCGAACCAGTTGCATGAGTAAACGGCTCCAGCAAATTCAACTTTTGCGTTACCTTAGAAAGAATAAATAGCCCAGAAAACATCACGAGCAAATTCCAATCAACCTGTTTGAGAATGCGCTGTGGTTTAATTCGTCGAGTGATGAGTAACAAACTCGCAGCAACAAGGGCAGACTCGGCAAGAGGTAACCCAATCGCAAAAGCAATCAATAATCCAGTCGCGATAATTAAAGTTTTTTGATACAAAGGTTTATAAATGCGTGCTTTACCAATAGGCATTTGGTTGCAAGGTTGAGTCGAACGCACATCCGGGTATAGTAGCCACAATAGTCCTACTTGAATGACCAAACCTATCAAAGCAATAGGAGTCAATGCCCGTGCAAAATCTAAATAGCCGATACCTGAGAAAGAACCAATGAGAATATTTTGGGGATTTCCACTCAAGGTAGCAACAGAACCAATATTAGTTGCTCCCGCGACTGCAAGCAGATAGGGGATCGGATTTAAATTTAAACTCTTTGTCAGACCCAAGGTGAGTGGTGTAAACACTAGGGCTAAAGTGTCATTGAGAAAAAAAGCAGATAGGACACCACTACCAAAAGTCAAGCTCGTTATTAAACCTAATGGACTGCGAGTAAAACTAAGCAATAGTGACAGGGATCGCGGAAAAAAGCCAGCGAAAGATAAATTGGCATTCACCACCATCATGCTCAGCAAAAACACAATAGTTTTAGCATCAATAGCATCCCAAGCTTCCTGTAACTTGAGAACACCCAGAGCAATCAGAAATGCCGAACCCACTAAGGCGATTGTGGCGCGGTTCATGCGTAAACCGGGGAAAAAACCAAATGCCAACCCCAAGTAAGTCAGTCCTAGGACACCGTAAATTGCAAATTGAAGCATAGGGATCGGGGATTAGGGGTTAGGGATTGGGGATTAGGGATAAGGAATAATCACAATCCCCAGTCCCCAGTCCCCAATCCCATACTTCCTCATGTACGCAGTTTGCGTTCGCTATTACCATTTTTCTTAAAAATTTACTTTTCTTTACAAAATGATATTCTTTCTTTAAGTAAGGCTGTCAGCTTTGCAAGCTAAAAACAATGTAAAATTTACGTAGTTTGGCTAGAAGCTAAAAATCAACTCCTAAATGTTATTTTCCAGTATTTTTACTTAAGAAAAAGGCTGGTAAAGAAATGAAACGAAAAGTTTTGTAAAGATTTGATTTAGCTCTACCCAACGGCGGATGACTTCACTAAAATTTAATCGTTGTGTCAAGTTATCAACAAGATGCTAGTATCACACTACCGATCCAAGGGAAATAGTTGTTAACTTGACTTAATATAGAACAGGCTAATGATGCCAGTAGCTACTCAATCATCAGGTTGTACAGATCGTCAGATTGCATCTCAGTCAGGACAAGATTTTTCCGGGACGAGTCACCGCAATGTTGTAGATTCTCAGCAGGCAATTATAGACCCTCAATCGAACAGAGGAGTGCAAGATGAAGGTATACCATAATACCCCAAAAAGGATTTTTTTTGCAAGCTGGGTGTCGCTAAATCCAGCACCAGAAAACGAAGCTAAAGCGGTTGGGCTACAGAGTCCTTCTTCCAAGCCTCACTTTGATATTCTCAGACCGTTACGGCAGTGGTTAGACAATTTTCAAGTACAAAATCGCGAACTAGCGCATCGTTTGTGCAAATCGATCCCATCTCAATGCCCATTTGAGCGAGACGTCAAGTTATTTGGGAAAACCTTGTTTCACATTCCACCATTGTGCAAGCTCAACCCTTTGTATGATGAAGTAGTAAGCTTGCGTTTTCGCGCATTATGTTACTTAGCAGATGAATGCGGCGAAGATGTAACGCAATATTGCTAATAGTTAATAGTTAATGGTTTTAGAAGACTGCCAACTAACAGCTAACAACTAACCACTAACCACTAACAATTAACACTAATTTTTTGACCAGTTTTTAATGGCTTCCCGAGCCTGTTTGTAGGCGGCTGTCCCTTCTGGTACTAGCACAGCAGTGTCAATAGCTGACTTAAATTCTCTTCGGCTAGCACGCCTTTGAGCAAGATCGAAAATTTTTTCGCTCCAAGTGTCGATGGATTTCTTAGCAACATCAAAGCCTGGTTGACCTTGTGGCACTTTCTTAGCAACTTCGATAGCACGATTGTATGTAGAAGCTTGTCCGGGTCGAACTAAGCCGCTAGCAGCATCGATGAGAGTTGTGTTACTCACATACTGCTTTGCCATAAGCCGCCACTGTCTCATCTGGAATTGTGCTTTAGAGTATATTGATTCCTCTTTTGTAATTAATTGCGCCGCAGCGATCGCATCTGAATAACGCTTTTCCTTAGCGCGATTTTCTGCTAACTCTAGAATTATCCGGTTCCAAACCTCAATATTGGCTTGAGCTTGTTGATAGAGAGGATCGCTTGGTGGAATTTCACGAGCTTTTACAATTGCCAAGTGTAAATTACTGGCTCTATCTGGAGTCAGAGACATTTTCTGCAAGTCCGCCAGGGCTTGTTTTCGCTTTTCAGACTCATTCAAACTAGAAGTCGATTGGACGGTTGGTTGAGGACTGAGTTGAAGTTCTGATGGCGTCGATTCTGTAACTGGAACGTTGGGCGCTTTTGGTGAAACCCTAACAGCATCGCGATCGCCTCTTAGACGGCTCCCTTTAGGAGCATCGCTATTCGTGTCAGTTTTTGAAAACACAGGCAAAAGCTTACCTAATCTCAATCCCACCCGTTCGTGAAGAACAGCAACCGCGACGATACATAAAAGTAGCATCGTCGCCACACTACCCAAGAGAAGTTTTGGCAAAAAAGAGCTTGTTGCTTTTTTAGAAGAAGTAGAGCGAGGACTTGGGATTTCCTTTTGAATTGAAGGCTCAAAGGGCGGTAAGTCGTCTCTTTCTCCTCCACTCCCCTGCTCCTCTGCTCCCTTGCTCCCTTGCTCCCTTGCTCCCCTGGCTCTAGGCTCCTCTGCTCCTCTACTCTCCACATCCTCCCCAAGAGATGGAGCAACTAGTACAAGTGGTGTCAATTCCGGTCGAGTAACGACAGAGGCGCTTTTTTTGTCTTTTTTCTCATCAAATTGGGGTAGAATAATTTGCCCTTCAGGGGTGGAGACAACAACCGGATTTTGTGTGGGACGCCAGTGATGCTGACACAATTCTGGTGTACGAACACTGAGATAGTTTTCCAAATTCGTTAAACTGCTGCCATGACCGAAACGCAAAGCTTCCAAAAGCGTTGCTGTAAAAAACCCATGACCTAGTTCGCTACTTTCATAAGAAAATTCTTCTAGTTGGCAAGAAAGAATCATAGGAATTTGTAATTCCTTGGCTAATTCCACTGATTCTTGACCGACAAATGCATCTGCTTGAGATCCAGTAGCACGGTTAATATCGAGCAGGACAAACGCATTCAACTCTGCGATTTGCAAACTTTGCATAATCGAGCGTAAGTCTATACCCGTTTCCTTAATGCGATTGGGATTTCCATCCATCGGCATTAAGTAATCTTGCCCTTTAATGTTTGTGCCATAACCGCTAAAGAAAAACCATACTCGGTCTTGAGGTTGAAAGTCAGTAGCCACCAAATGTTCAAACAACAGCAGAATGTTTTCCTGAGTAGGAACTGTTGAGCGATCTTTAAAAGGTGGTGAAGTATCTGTCATCAACAGACACTGTTGCGGTGCAAAACCGCCATACGTTACTAAAAAATCTTTGATAGCCTCGGCATCTGCTTGAGCATAACCCAAGGGTTGGTAGAAATGGTATTGATTGATGCCAATGGCGATCGCCCAGTTATTTGCCATCGCGCTTTTATGTTTAGTTATTGTTTAACAGTGACCAGTGACCAGTGACCAGTGACCAGTGGAGCAGTAACCAGGGACCAATGGAGCAGTAACCAGTGACCAGTCGATCGCTACACTTAACCGTAGAAAAACTTGAGTTATGAATTAATTTCTTTTTTTTCATAGAAAATTTAGGAGCTTTTACAGTATACATAACCACTTAATGGTCACTGGTCACTGATTACTGATAATTGTACTGAAGCCAAAATCTTCAATTTTGAAGTATAAAATTTTCATTATTGATACTTATTTTTGTGAATTCACATTAAGGTTATCACCTGAGGAGCTATAGAGTTATGAGGAGCAGCCATGTTTTTCCGTCATCAAGGATTATTCTTTTTCAAACTAATCCATTCAAAACACTCATTCAATCTATGCCAGCAATCGGAAAGAAAATCCGGATAGCTTCTACAGTGCTTATGTTAAGTAGCAGCGTGCCATTGTGGATAACAAGTGAAGCACTTGCTCCCCAGATCGTACAAGCTTACACCGCGAGAGCCGATCTTTCCATTGACCGCTTTCCTGAAGAAAACTACGAAACTCTTTTAACTAGAGCAGAAACGGCGGCTAGAGCAGCAGCTCAACGTAGTTTTGACCAGGATATTTTAGTGACGGATGTTTCGATAATGGTTTCGGTACAAAACTATGGTGCGATCGCACCAGTTCTAGAATTGAAAGTCAGCCGTCTGCAATGGCGTACTCGTCCAGATCCGAAACGTTGGGCAACTTACTTTAAAACAGCGCGATCGCTACTATTTTTTGGAGGTAAGTTTTCCACTACCCCAGATGCTAACTCAGCACCGCCAACTCCACCTGCATCTGTACCTCAAAACCCCGAACCTAAACCGGGCGAGGAAAATGCTGCACCGCCAAAAAAATAAGCATGAAGGATAAAAGACTTTACACTTCAGCCTTTTGATAGCATACAATAGTGAGGTTGTCAAAAATTGCAGTATCCGCAAACATGGCTGTTCCAAAGAAGAAAACATCGAAATCGAAACGAGATAAACGTCGAGCTACCTGGAGACACAAAGCGACAATTCAAGCTCAGAAAGCCCTCTCTCTAGGCAAATCAATCCTGACTGGACGTTCCACCTTTGTCTATCCAAGTGCTGAAGAAGAGGGAGAAGAGGAGTAATAACATTGGGCAATGGGCAATGAGAATGGGGAAGAGAAAATAGCAAACAAATTATTTTTGACAATGCCCCATGTTATATGCCTCATGCCCTATGATTGATTTCCTAGTAACCATATAAAAGGTAAAGTGTCTTCAGAAAAGCTATATTTCTACTCGTATGCTAGGAAAGTTTTTTCAGAAGCCAACACAACAAGAAGGCGATCGCGTTCCACCTGGGCAGTATCTAACAAAGGGATTTCCCGTACTAACCTATGGTGCAACGCCTCAAATTAATATAGAGGAATGGGAATTTCGAGTTTGGGGTTTAGCAACACCTAAGACTTTCAAATGGTCAGATTTCATGGAGTTACCCCATCACGAATTTACAGCAGATTTTCACTGTGTCACTCGTTGGTCAAAACTTGATGTCAAATGGACTGGCATTAAGGTAACAGATTTCATGAAATCTATTCAAGTAGATCCCAAAGCAGCCCATGTCATGGAACACTGCTACGGCGGCTACACCACAAATATCTCAATGGAAGACTTTGTAAAAGAAGAAAACTTCTTTGCTTTTCAAGTCTTTGGAGAACCGTTAAGCGCCGAACACGGTGGTCCCTTGCGGTTAGTTGTGCCTCACCTCTATGCTTGGAAAAGTGCTAAGTGGATTAATGGTTTGGAATTCCTAGAGAAAGAGGATCTAGGCTTTTGGGAACGTAATGGCTACCATCGCCGTGGAGAACCTTGGGCGGAAGAACGTTACAGTAGCTTTTAAGAGATCGTTTATAAAGTCAATCTTAAATCACCAAACGTAATATATTACGTAGGTTGGGTTGAGGAACGAAACCCAACACGGAATCGAATTGTTGGGTTTCGTTCTTGGTCAAAGAAGCGATCGCCTGTCTGTGGAACTCATCCACCCAAGATGCCATCGAATTGTTAGGTTTCGTTCCTCATACCATCGAATTGTTAGGTTTCGTTCCTCATACCATCGAATTGTTAGGTTTCGTTCCTCATGCCATCGAAGTGTTGGGTTTCGTTCCTCATGCCATCGAAGTGTTGGGTTTCGTTCCTCATGCCATCGAATTGTTGGGTTTCGTTCCTTATGCCATCGAATTGTTGGGTTTCGTTCCTTATGCCATCGAATTGTTGGGTTTCGTTCCTTATGCCATCGAAGTGTTGGGTTTCGTTCCTCAACCCAACCTACTTTATAAATTATCTCTAAATAATGAATTATGAAATTTTTCTAATTCATAATTCCTAAGTTTTCTTAACCTAAAAATCGCTTTAATAGAGATAATTTACTTTGGTAGGGAGGGTAAAATAACTTAGAGTTGAACAAAAAAGATCTATGTAACACACTTTTGTAATGTGAAAAGGTATCAAAACTAGCTTTACCATGATACTTACCCATACCGCTATCCCCAACCCCTCCAAATGGTAAAGATGAAACACCAAATTGTAACACCGTATCGTTGATACAAACTCCACCTGATGAGGTTACTTGAAGGACTTGTTGTTGCAAGCTTTTATTATTGGTAAATAAGTACAGGGCTAGGGGTTTTGGTCGAGAATTAATGAAGTTAATAGCTTCTCGTACATCTGTGTATTCAATGACAGGAAGAATGGGACCAAAAATTTCTTCCTCCATGACTGGATCTGTTAAAGAAACATTATCGAGTACTGTGGGAGCGATGTAACGCTCTTCACGATTTGTTTCTCCTCCAATACGGATTTTGTCATTGTCGATGAGATTAACTAATCTGTCAAAATGTCTTTGGTTGACAATTCTAGCATAATCGGGACTAGTGGCTGGATTATCTCCATAAAATTCTTGCAATCGCTTTTGAATTTCTACTAATAAATTTTCTTTGATTTTGCGATCGACTAAAAGATAATCGGGAGCAATACAAGTTTGTCCAGCATTCAAAAACTTACCCCAAGTAATGCGTGTAGCTGTGTGTTCGAGATTCGTGTCAGAATCGACAATACAAGGACTTTTGCCACCTAATTCTAAAGTCACTGGTGTTAAGTTTTTTGCAGCTGCTTCCATGACAATTTTTCCTACTGCTGTTCCACCAGTAAAAAATACATGGTCGAACTTTTCTGCAAGAAGTTGCTGACTTGTTTCTACGCCTCCTTCCACCACATTTATATATGCTGGGTCGAAGTATTTCTGAAGGATTTTACTAATAATAAGAGAGGTTTGTGGTGCGAGTTCGGAAGGCTTAATAATTGCACAATTACCTGCAGCGATCGCACCTACTAGAGGAGAGAAGACCAAATGAAAAGGATAGTTCCAAGGTCCGATGATTAAAACAACTCCCAATGGTTCGGGATAAATCTGTGCTGAAGCTGGAAAAAATTGCAGTGAAACTGGAGCTTTTTGAGGTTTAGCCCAAGTTTTAAGATGTTTGATAGCGCGAGCTATTTCTTTAATAGTTGAAATTTCCGTACCATATGCCTCAAACTCTGGTTTCCCCAGATCTGCTTTCAGTGCTTGAAGAATAGCTTCTTGATTTTCACTGACAGCTTGTTTGAGAACTTTTAATTGTTTGAGTCGAAAATCAATATCTTTTGTTGTACCAGTGTTAAAAAATTCTCGTTGTCGAGCAATAATATCGGTAATTGATACTTGAGTCTTCATCTTTTTAATAACCCCAATTAGTGTTGTACAGGTAGTTTTACAGTAAAAACACTACCTTTGCCTACCTCTGAATTAACGAGAATAGTGCCTTGATGTGCTTCAACAATTCGCCGAGAAAGGTATAATCCCAATCCACTACCAGAACTCTTGTGACTTCCTTGACGAAATCGCTCAAACAAAGTTGTCTGTTCTTCCAGAGGAATTCCCGAACCCGTATCTACAACTTCAATAGTAATGAATTTATCCGACACATTTGCTGGTGTCACTTGGATAGTGACTGACCCAGTATCTGTAAACTTAATCGCATTCCCTATAAGATTGGTAAAGAGTCGATGTAGTTCTAGACGATCTGCCATCACCATATCTGTAGCAGAGTTTTGACTCAACTGTAGATGAAGTGCAAGCCCTTTATCTGCTGCGAGTGGGTTTAATTCACCAACAACTTCACCTAGGAGATTGGGAAGATCGACTGGCTGAAATGCCATTGTTTTACGACCCGCTTCAAAGCGGTAAACTTCCAACAAAGTATTGACCATCGCTAACAGATTGCCATTACTACGAGCCATAATATCAATGACTTCTTGCATTTGATCTGAGAGATTTCCCAATGCACCTTGCTGAAACAGCATCAGCATCTTATCAGCAGCGACTAAAGGTGTGCGTAAGTCATGAGTGAGACGAGAGACAAAATCTTGCCGTTGGCGATCGATTTCATCCCGTTCATCTATGGTATGTTTGAGGCGGAGAAGCGATCGCACTCGTGCGAGTAATTCATCTACCGTCACGGGTTTGCGAATAAAATCATCAGCCCCCAAATCCAAGCCATGAGCAACATCAGGTGAATCATGGGCGGTAATCAGCAGAATGGGAATAAAAGGCAATAATTTATTTGCTCGGATATGCTTAGTCACTTCATAACCATCCATTCCCGGCATCATCAAATCTAACAGTACCAAATCACAGGTTGATTTTTCCAGTTCTGCCAACGCTGAAACACCATTCTCGGCGGTACTAACGACGTAGCCTTCTTCTTCCAGTATAGTTTTAATGAGAAATACATTATCAGGAGAATCATCCACAACAAGAATTTTGTCGGGCTTGGAAGATAAAGAGTTCATATAAGAGAGACATAGCAGAGGTGCAATACTAGGTTAGTATATGACGCTAGTTATTGGTATTATTCTTTTTATGCTTACTTTAAGAGATTCTTTAACTTATGCGGGTTTTGTATCCTTAAAGTGCTTATTCCCCGACTTCTCAAAGAAGTCGGGGAGCTGGTAACCCCTCACAATCCAGGTAAGCTTTAGTCACAACACTCTATTAAACAATTTCTATTGACTGAGTGTTAATGTCTTTTAGATTATTGAGTTTGATATCATTAGTAAACAAAGTCGCATTTAGAAACTGTGCGGTTGCTGCAATTATCGCATCAGGTAGTCTGAGCTTGTATTGTTTGCGAAATGTAATTGCTAGTTCTTTAATATGGCTTTCGAGTCCAACAATTGTAACACTTTTTAAAAAATCACTAATTTGTACTTCTTCATTTGAATAAAGACCGGGATAAGATAGTAGTTCAATTTCAGTAATCACTGAAACAAAATATTTTCCTGATGGTAATGGGTTTGCTAAACGACCACCTAAGAAGTATAGAACTACATTAGTATCCAATACAATGAGGGTTTGTATCACTTCCACTCATCCCTAATTTGCTGCTGATACTCTAACGGCTCTTGAGATAGTGTAATTACACCTGCATACTTATTGATATTAAACTCTTCTTTTTGTTGTTCTTGGTAAGCCTGTAATATTTGCTCAATTCTCTGCCAATCTTGGTAATCAATGAGCACTGCGACTGGGTGCATTGTTTCATCAGTGACAATTTTTTTGTTAATATATAGCATACTGTTTACTCACTATACAATTTTTTTTAATAACCTTCAAAACCAAGCTACCTTAAATAGCAGATCGAGTCAGAACCTTTAATGAATTCGAGGGTATGCATGATGCAACTTCCTTTACAGATAATTCTATACTAGATATTGTTTTATGATGGTAAAAGATTTTCTGGATTCCGGTGCGTCGTTTTTGTTTTTAAATGCGCCATAACAACTACACCAAAGGGATTAGTGCTTTGTTCTAAAGTTTACCATTCCGACTCATAGTCTAGAAGTTTTACGACAGGAAACTCCAGACTGACGCGACATCCTTAATATCTTGCACTTGAGCATCAATAACGTTTGGGAGAAATGAAATTTGTTGACTCAACTTCCGAGTATTGGGGTCAATGACGCAGTGGAAATTGGTCAAAACTAAATTCTCTGCAATTAATGCTCCTGTGCAATGATAATTTCGAGCATCAGATGTAGTTCCTTGTACTCGCCCAATTGTTGACCAAGGGTATTTTGTGCTCAACATGGGAATACGGCAAAGCCGTGGGTAGAAAAATGTAAATACCGATATTGGGAGAGTTGTTTGTGAGTTGCCCAGTTGTAGTTGGCATCAAAATCAAAAGCTTGTAGGCTATTGTTCGTGGGAACAAGTTTTAAAATTGCCTGTGCTTCTTCGCGTGTACCAGGAAGTGCTCCCCAGCGATCGCGGTTGAAACTTTTTGCTGCTCGTTTGAGGTTAGATTGTTCTATAACTTCAAAGGCTAAGAAGAACTAATGCCTATGGCTAGGGTGAATCCGCTCTCTTTGCTAAGTGTGACTCCAACTGACTCATTTAAAACAAAAAGTACCGTTGCGCCATTGGCAAAACTGTTGCAGGTTCGCATATCAACAACTCACCATCCGCCCTTACTTCATAGGTTTCTGGATCGACCTCAATACTTGGTAGCGCATCATTTAATTTCATATCTCGCTTGCTCAACTGGCGTGTCCCAGAAACAGCAACGACTTGCTTTTGCAAACCCAACTGACTCTTCATCTCCCTATCTAATGCGACTTGAGAAACAAAGGTGAAGGATGTGGCGTGACGCGCACCTGCAAAACTGGCAAACATGGGACGCATATGCACTGGTTGAGGCGTGGGAATACTAGCATTAGCATCGCCCATTTGCGCCCATGCGATCGCTCCCCCTTTAACAACTATCTCTGGCTTCACCCCAAAAAACGCCGGACGCCACAAACACAAATCGGCTAGTTTCCCCTCTTCTACCGACCCTACATACTGAGCGATACCATGAGTTATTGCTGGATTAATAGTATACTTAGCTACATATCTTTTTGCTCGGAAATTATCTGCTGTTTGCACGCTACCCCTCTGGTTGAGTTCTCCTCGTTGTACCTTCATCTTATGGGCTGTTTGCCATGTACGAATAATCACTTCTCCCACCCGTCCCATAGCTTGAGAATCAGAGGAAATCATGCTAAATGCACCCAAGTCGTGCAGAATGTCCTCAGCAGCAATAGTTTCTCGACGAATGCGGGATTCAGCAAATGCCACATCTTCAGCAATTGCGGGGTCGAGGTGATGGCAAACCATCAACATATCTAGGTGTTCGTCTAAAGTGTTGACGGTGTAAGGACGTGTGGGATTGGTAGAAGATGGTAGGACATTGGCTTCCCCACAGACTTTGATGATGTCTGGTGCGTGTCCTCCTCCAGCACCTTCAGTATGATATGTATGGATAACACGATTCTTAAAAGCAGCGATGGTATCTTCCACAAATCCTGCTTCATTTAGGGTATCGGTATGAATCGCAACTTGCACGTCATATTCATCAGCAACGCTCAGACAAGTATCGATCGCAGCAGGAGTCGTTCCCCAATCTTCATGCAGCTTTAATCCAATCGCACCTGCTTGCACTTGTTCTACCAATCCTTGGGGTTGGCTAGCATTCCCTTTTCCTAAAAACCCTAGATTCACTGGAAAAGCATCAGCAGCTTGCAGCATTCGATACATATTCCAAGCTCCAGGCGTGCAAGTGGTTGCGTTTGTACCTGCAGCTGGACCAGTTCCACCACCTATCATCGTGGTGATCCCGGATGCGATCGCAACTTCAATTTGTTGGGGACAAATAAAATGAATGTGGGTGTCGATCCCACCAGCCGTAAGAATCATACCTTCTCCAGCCAGTGCTTCCGTTCCAGGACCAATAATAATATCTACATTGTCTTGAATATAAGGATTTCCGGCTTTACCAATTTTGAATATCTTGCCATCTTTAATACCGATATCTGCTTTGACAATTCCCCACCAATCAAGAATTAAAGCATTGGTGATAACTAAATCGACTGCACCATCAGCGTTAGAAATGGGTGATTGTCCCATCCCATCACGGATAACTTTACCGCCACCAAACTTGACTTCATCGCCATAAGTTGTTAAGTCTCGTTCTACTTCGATTAGTAATTCCGTGTCGGCTAGTCGGATGCGATCGCCCACTGTAGGACCATAGGTTTCTGCATAGGCGCGACGATCCATTCTGTAACTCATCACCCTGTTCCTCTTAATCTAAGACTTGCTCAAGGAATATAATGACGTTGTATCGATTCCTAATTCAACCCTCCACTGTGACAAAGGCTTGTCCCAGTGTTCTTCCCACTTACTTGCTAATAGAGGTTTTGCTTTTGACCCCATTCTGTATCCCACAGCTATTCGATCTAACAGAGCTTTCATAATTTCTGGTGATTTTATCAGCGTAATTAATAATCCTCCTCCTACCAGGACTACAGCCAAAGGTCTGCGTGTCTGAGCTAGTTCAAAAGCTTTCAGTCCCAATTCTCCCAGTCCATCTGTCTCAAACCCCGTAACTATATGCCAAATGTCATGGGTTTGCCGTATGCGTAAAAGAACGTAATCGATTTCACTTTCCACTTTCACAGGGCGATAAAAATTGGGGTCGAAACCTGCTGATTTGATGTAGGATGCGTAAGCATATCCTAATGTACCTTCGGGATAATTCAGCAATGTTTCAATATCAGGACTTGGTGCAAGATAACGTTCTTGGATCAACTGTGCGACTTCAGGGTGAGATTTCATTACCTCCAATGCTGATAAAGTTGCCTTAGTGTTACGTAGCCCGTCTTCAATATCGTAAACATAGTTAAGATTGGTCGGCTCTCTAAACAGAGCGACCATTCCTTTCAATATGGTTGAAAAATCTATGTTCATTCGACGCTCTTGTGTTAACAACATAGCAACTCCTTGTTTTGGTTAACTTTAGAACTCTGATAATTTTCCATTAATTCTAGAGTTAAAACCATAGACTTGACGTCTACCAACAAAGGGAACTAACGAGACTTCTTTGTCATCCCCCGGTTCAAAGCGAACTGCTGTTCCTGCGGGAATATCAAGACGCATTCCCCGTGCTTCTTCCCTATTAAAACTTAATGCAGCATTCACTTCGTAAAAGTGGAAGTGAGAACCAACTTGTATCGCTCTGTCTCCCGTGTTGGACACTCGCAATCTCACAGTAGGACGACCTGCATTCAGTTCAATTTCCCCTTCTCCTACGATCGCTTCCCCTGGAATCATGTCTTTCAAGCCTTTGCTTTGAGTGCGCGATCCTTATCTTATCGGATTATGCACTGTCACCAACTTTGTCCCATCAGGAAAAGTTGCTTCTACCTGTACGTCATGAATCATTTCTGGTACACCTTCCATCACATCATCTCGTGATAATAAAGTTGTACCGTAACTCATTAATTCTGCGACTGTTTGCCCATCCCGCGCACCCTCCAAAATAGCCGCAGAAATATAAGCCATTGCTTCCGGATGATTCAACTTCAAACCCCTAGCTTTACGCCTTTCCGCTAACAGCGCAGCAGTAAAAATCAACAATTTATCTTTTTCCTGCGGTGTAAGTTGCATCTCCTACCTCTGACCTTTATTAATCAGACATCATAAGATATCTTTCTTAAAAAAGGGAGTAGGGAGTAGGGGAAGAGGGATTTTCCCGTGAATGGCTGTCTGTCAAAAAATCGAAGCTACAGTGTACACATAAGTCGAATTTACCCCTCTTATATATAAAAAAGTTATGGAACCGCAGCCTGTAGCAGATGCACGCGGATGAAGCTGTACCTCATTCTGATGAAAATCGCTATATAAGCTCAGGACTTAAGCAAAGCCCCCTTTTTAAGGGGGGAGATGGGGATCTACAGCGCGTGAAAATCTCGAAATACCGTTGAAGTTGCGTAAGTCCTGAAGCTATTTCAGACTTGTATAGTCACACATGAATAAGGTGTAGGTGCAAGATATGCGTTAATGGTATTTTTTCGGAAATGCCGTTTTTACTTTTGTAGTTTTATCCATGTGATAATCAATTACATAAATGCCATAACGACTAAAGAAATGTATATCAATATAATAATGTGAGAAGTTAAAAATATGTTTCAACAAAACTTTTTAAGTGAATCTGATATAGATACATTAATAAACCTTTTGCTCCGCAGTCAACAATCAAGAACGCGAGAGGCACTATGTTTTAGTATTGGAATCGATCCCAAGCGAATTTCGTTTTTAAGAGATTCTTCGGATTCTGACTTTTTTCTACTCCTCATTAAGTATTTAAATGAAATAGGCGATCGAGAAGCTCTTTGTAAGCTTTGTTGTAAAGAACTAGTTCCTATTTTTCAGAAAGGAACATATAGTATTTTTTTAAGTGAACTTGCCGTACAACTCAACTGTAGTCAGGAGTTCAAACCGAATTCTTCAAATGATAAACAGCCAACTTCTTCAGCGTCTAATCCTACTCCTACTGCTCCTAGTGTCAGCGTTAATCCCTTTAATCAACTTGCTAAAAATAAATTAGTTACAGGTAGTATAATTCTCATAATGGGGTTAGCAGGGTTTAGCTTATACAATCGGAACATCAATGCGTCCAACGCTCCGCATCTGACCGAACAACCTGTAAGCCAAACCTCAAACCTTAATCGGGAAGACTCCGTTACTGAATTAAAAGCAGGGCTTGTGTACTACGAGCAAAGGAACTACGATCGCGCTATTGCTCGCTACAACCGAGCTATTCGACTTAACCCTAATTATGTTGAAGCTTACTACAAGCGAGGGAATGCTTACAGCAATTTGAAAGACTACGACCGCGCCATTGCTGACTACAACCAAGCCCTCAAACTTTACCCTAACTACAC